>CAKQNH010000856.1 GCA_934255105.1 uncultured Pirellulaceae bacterium | reverse complement strand
AGTGATACGATAGCGTGTCGACTGGTATCAGTAAAGATTCTTCCGGCGAAGTTGCCTCAATGAAGCTCAACTCGACCGGCCGACAGTGATTCGCGTTAATGCAGGATGGTGTCCCTCGTGGAAAAAGAAGTGACGGAAAGAAATTTAGATAACGAGCGACTGCTGGCGGTGCGGGTGATGGATGCCAATGCCAATCGAGCGGGGGAGGGTCTGCGAACGCTGGAGGACATGGCGCGGTTGGTCCACGAAGATGCGGCGGCAACCGCGTGGCTCAAACAACTCAGACACGGCCTAGCCGAGGCGCTGGGGATGCTCCAGCGCAGCGAGCGACTGCAAACACGATCTACGCAGAGTGACGCAGGGACCAACGTACACGCACAGCGTGAACAACAACGCGATGACTTGGCGAGCATTACCTCGGCGGCCTGCGAGCGCGTGCTACAATCGCTGAGGAATCTAGAGGAGTTCTCCAAGCTCTGCTCTGCGCCGGCCGGCGGGGCATTCAAACAATTGCGGTACGAGGCCTACGATGTGCTGGCCAAATTGGAACTGCGCTGGCTGACCGGACAGACTCTCCGGGACAGCCAACGCTTGTATCTGCTGATCGATTGCAGCCTGCCCCTGGAGAGCTTTCGCGCGCAAATCGGACGCTTGGCGGATGCGGGAGTGGATCTGTTCCAGTTGCGGGACAAACAGGCCGAGGGTGCGCGACTGATGCAGTATGCACGGGGGGCCGTCGATGCGCTGCAGGATCGGTCGTCGCGATTGATCGTCAATGACCGCATCGACGTGGCGCTGGCCAGCGGTGCAGCGGGAGTACACCTGGGACAAGACGACATGTCGCTGGCCGACGCGCGACAGATAGCTCAGTCGCGATTGTGGATCGGCATATCAACTCACAACCTCACCGAAGCGATCGAGGCAGAGCAGGGGGGGGCCGACTATATAGGCTGCGGCCCAACCTTCCCTTCGCAGACGAAACACTTCGCGGAGATTTCTGGCCCCGGATTCCTGCGCGAGGTGGCCGCACATGTGAGCATTCCAGCTTTTGCCCTGGGAGGTGTCGGCGAAGAGAACTTACAACAAGTACTCGATGCCAATTTTCAACGCATCGCCGTCAGCGGGTCTATTCTGCGAGCCGAAGATCCCGACCAGGCAACCCAGCGATTAAAAAAGCGTTTGATGAACGCATAGGCAGCGTCAACAGGGACGCTCGACCGATTTTCTTCAGTTCAATGAGTAGGCGGCTCGCTAAATCTTTCGTTTAGCCTCTTCATTCTTACCCAAACGGGCCGCAGGAAACTGGTAGGAAGATGGAGGTAGGAAAATCGAAGAAAATGGTCTTGCTAGAGCTCGGAAATGGCGTTGGGGATTCGGGGGGCGCCGAAACTCTTGGCGAGTTCCGCTACGTGCGACCTGACAGCCTTAGGGTTGTTGCGCGGCTTCGAGGGCTTTGCGGTAGGCGTCGAATTGCTTGCGGAGGCTCTCGGGAGCTCGTAGCCG
>CAKQNH010000855.1 GCA_934255105.1 uncultured Pirellulaceae bacterium | reverse complement strand
CGATACCGGCGACCAGATATCCGTTTCGTCCAAACAAGGGAGCAACCCAGGCACCGGCCACCCAAACACCAATCCATAAACGCCGAAGGTGGTTGCCGTGCCCAACACGAACGCCAAGCTTCTCGTCGCAGCTTTCCTGCGACTGATTTCCGGTTCTCTTGCGATGTAGCCCATCAACGCGGGTGCCAGGGCCAGCACCGATGGTGTCAGTGCCAACAACAATCCGGCCAGCGATGCGAGAGCGAATGCTAATGGCGAGAAGGTTTCGAGTTTCGACAACTCATCGTAAATGCGGTCCAGAGCCATCATTGTGCTCCTGCTTCTCTGTCTTGCGGTGCGCCCTGTTGGGACGGCATAAATTCGACCTGTTGTCCATTGAGCGTCAGATCGGAACCGCGTTTTGCGACCTCCCCCGTAATGCGCACCTGTTGGCCGACGCGATTTTGCGATAGGCGCACAGACGAAGAATTCAAATCGACAAAGGTCTCCCGCTCTCCAGCTTGGAGCTTGAACCAACAGCCGCTCGACGGACACTGCTGAACCACTTTGCCGGTAATTTGGACTGTCTGCCCGACCAGATCCTCCGACAGCAAATCTAGGGTGATGGTGGGTCGGCCGACTTTGCAATCGCCTGAGGCTCTGCTCCGGTTTTAGACGTACGCTCTAGTCGCTCGCAGCCAGTCAGCAAAAGACTTGTCATGAAAACTGCGACCAGGAAGTCTTTTCTCATCAGTGATCCCCCGCGTTTATTGTGTTTGAGTAAGCGTCTTCGCTCACGACAAACTCATTTTACGCTCCGTACCGTGGTACGGAGTCAAGGGGGAGTTTCAGATTATGGACATAAAAGTGCGCAGCCAGCGCCTCCAAATCCTCGGTCGCAGCTTAGTTCTCAGATGCCTGCAGAGTGCCCCGGTGGTGTCCACCGAAAATCACGTGGGAGATCAACCTGCCACCATTCGTTACCTAGAGCATTGAGCCACAGCAGTTTATTTGGATAAGTTGCGTGACTCGGCGGGCGCAGGAGTTCCATTGAGCGATGCGATGATCGGACAGGCAGCCGTTGTGTCCCTTTGCTGGCAGTCGCACTGTAGTGTGCCCAGCACGGTGCGTATTGCCTCGAGGTCACGAATCTTCGAGTCGATTTCCGCGATCTTCATTTCGACCAAACGGCTAGCGTTCTTCGCTGCTCGCTGGGGAACTTCGCGCAGCGACAGCATTTCTTTGATCTCTCGTAGCGCGAAGCCCAGTTCCTGCGCACGTTTGACAAAGCGAATCAGTTCGACGGTCCCGTCGGGATACTCGCTATAGCCGGATTCAAGTCGTGGCGGTGCGGGAAGTATGCCTTCGCGTTCATAGAACCTCAGCGTTTCGACATTGACCCCCGCTTGCTTGGCCACCTGTCCCGTTCTCAGTGTCATCATCGCTCTCCGTCCGAGGCTTTTTTCTTGGTCCAACACGCCGACTGTGACTCACGGTGCTCGACCATCATATCGCCTTCTATCGATG
>CAKQNH010000854.1 GCA_934255105.1 uncultured Pirellulaceae bacterium | reverse complement strand
AACATTGGGAATGGAAGTTGAAATGGCTTTCGTTTCGCCACCGATCCAGCTACCCGGATGCGGATCGAATGTTTCCAGTTGACTCGGGCCTCCCTGTAGCCACAGTATTAACAGCGATTTGGGCCGCTGCACTGCTGACGAGTCGGCGGCGCGAGCCAAGCGTTCCGCCAGCCCAGTCAGCCAACCTGCACCGGCAATCGCCGCAGTGGTTTGCAGTAGCCCGCGACGATTCAGAAGGCGATAGCCAGCACAGCTTGCAG
The DNA here is from genome assembly GCA_934255105.1 of uncultured Pirellulaceae bacterium. Classification (GTDB taxonomy): domain Bacteria; phylum Planctomycetota; class Planctomycetia; order Pirellulales; family Pirellulaceae; genus Aureliella. The sequence goes on along the minus strand of CAKQNH010000854.1, from coordinate 1,258 downwards.
CGGCTGGCGAGTAAGTTTCTGATGAGTCGTTGCTCATCGCGCTGCCGGTCGACACCGTAGCACGCTGTTCGCTGAGATGCTCAGGTTGATTGCACATGGTTTGCCTTTGTTCAAGCTCGTTAGCTGCCGCCGCTTCGCGGCTCACCGAGTTATGTTGCACCTTATCCGTGGGCTGACGCCCACGGCTACGCGCTACCGTCGCTTCGCGACTAATGACCAATGACTAATGACTAATGACTAATGGTTCCAGGAGAACTCTGTTGAATTGACCATGGCCCAAGCGATATCGCTGAGTGTCTTCTGGCGATCGCGATTCTTCTGGCCCGACAACTGCTTGACGAAAGCGGCTTGTTCGTCGACCGATGGCCGACGATTAAACGTCGACACGAAGATTAGCTCAATAGCTCTCTCGTCATCGCGCACCAACGTGGCGATGCGCGTGGCGGCATTGTTGACTAGATCGACCTTCGTGCGGTCCGCTACCAGCTTGCCATTCATCATCACTAGTCGCTGCGTGATTGTGACCGCATCGCTTTCAAATTCATCCTCACCACGATCACCGAAACGCCGGAGGAAATCCTGTTTACTTCCAAAGGCTAGCAAGCGCTGAATGATTGAGCTCGATCCGTCCAGAGCGGTCAGTTTGCTTGCCTGTACCAAACTTCCCGCGACTTGGTCGGGCCGCAATTGTGTCAGCGGAAATGCGCTCCAAGCTTGCTCGTGTTGCTCGGTAATCTCAAAGCCTGCACGACTGTCGCGCTGAAATGCGTCGCTGGCTGCGATCAATCTAACTAAACGTCGCAGATCGAATCCATGCGTGGAAAAGTCGCGGGCCAGTGTATCCAGCGGCGCGGGCACCGCTGCGTCCATGGGGATGCTGTCGACGGGTTCAACCAGCGGCCGAGAGAACATCAACCCCCACACTCGATTCACGGTCGCTCGAGAGAACGCCAGATTGTCTGCATGGGTAACCCAGGTTGCTAAACGCTTGCGGAGCTTACCTGTGTGAGGTAACAGCTCGGGGGAAAACGGAACGTCTGGTGTGACTAGGCTCTCTTCGCTCTGACCCAAGTACTCAATACGATAGGGCTGTCCATCGTCGATGATGCCCTTGAAGACGGGTTCGGCCAGTGCGGTACCTGCAAAAAATGCAGCCAAGCTGTGGAAGTGTTCTTGGGTTCCACTGACGCAGTGGTCGAGGCTGCCAAAGTTGAGTGTGCCCAGAAAGTCGTCATGGCACTGTAGGCAATCGATGCGC
>CAKQNH010000853.1 GCA_934255105.1 uncultured Pirellulaceae bacterium | reverse complement strand
ATACAGGTGTTGACCAGGGTAGCCTGGATTGCTCTCAATTTGGAAGTTGTCCCCCAACCATTTCAGCGCAAGTGCGACGCGATCCTGATCGGAAGCTTGATTGCCACAACACTGGATCGTATTGAGATCTTTCGGCTCGAGTCCATCCATCTGGTCTCCCACGATCACCAATGAAGCGATACCGGCGCAGGTCATACTGCCTCGTCCGCGGCCAGCCGATTCGTACGGGAAGCTACCATCCTGGTTCTGCAGCGTATTCCAATACTGGCGAGCTCGGCCAAAGATCGTCTGCCAGGTCTCATTGGGAAAGTTGGCGACCCCCGACCGCTGGGCTTCGTGCAGGGCTAGCAGAGCGAACTGACTGTTGGACGGATCGCCACCGTGCGGCTGCTGATCGTAGCTCCAACCGCCGTTGGGCAACTGCGCGCGGCCCAACCATTCGGCATTGCGGCGGATCTGGCTGGCGTAGCGGTTGGGGTTGGCTGCACAAAATGCCATGGTCTGCAAAGATACGGTGTACGTCTTTTCCAATTCTCGACGACTTAGGTACTGCAGTGCCTTGGCTACCTCGGGTTGATCGGGCGCTTCGCCACTGTTGAGCAGTGCCAGCACTACTAGAGCGGACACCCCGTCGGGATAATTGCCATACTCGGGCCAACCGCCATCGGCCAATTGATTGGACTTGAGGAAGCGAATGGCTTGTTCAATACCGCGTTCCACCTGCTGTGGGCTGAGTCCCTGGGCGTCAGCGACCGGTGGAAGTGCTATAAACGCTAGAATCGCTAGCAAGCAATGGATTTTGGCAAGTGGCCAATTCATGGCGCGTCCCCGTGCGGCAAGTGGCCTGCGACAATACACTGAAGTAATTAAGCCCATTATAGCCATGCGTCGGAAACCGTAGGAATTTGCTTGTGTCGAACAAACCCAAAAACGTAGGTGACTTGCTGCGTGAATTTCGCGAGCATCGCGACGCCATGCGGCAAGAGCTAGCCAAAGTGGTGATCGGTCAAGATGTTGTGATTGAGCAACTGCTGGCAGCCATCTTTACACGGGGCCACTGTTTGTTGGAAGGGGTTCCTGGGCTGGCCAAAACGCTGATGGTCAGCTCCCTGGCACGCATTGTCGACGTGGACTTCAACCGCATTCAGTTCACTCCCGACTTGATGCCATCCGACATCACAGGCACCAATGTGCTCGATGAAGACGAACAAGGCAAGCGCCAATTCCGCTTTGTCCAAGGTCCGATTTTCACAAACATCCTACTGGCGGACGAAATCAACCGTACTCCCCCTAAGACGCAGGCCGCATTGCTGCAAGCCATGCAGGAGCGGCAGGTCTCTGTGGGCCGGACGACGTACGATTTGCCCGATCCGTTTTTTGCCATCGCTACGCAAAATCCAATTGAACAGGAGGGGACATACCCGCTGCCCGAAGCGCAGCTCGACCGCTTTATGTTCAATATCATCGTCGGCTATCCGTCTGCCGATGAAGAGGAGCGTATTCTGCTCGCCACCACGC
>CAKQNH010000852.1 GCA_934255105.1 uncultured Pirellulaceae bacterium | reverse complement strand
ACGGTGATGACAGTGGCGGGCTAATTAACAGCGGGTGCATGATCGGCTAGAATTGCAGATTGCTCGGTTTAACGAGATCGACAAATATAGAGGAGTTCAAGAGATAGACGTTGAAACAATCGCTCGTCAACTGATCGCCATCGATTCGGTTACTTCGGCACCCAACGCGCAAGTCAGCGCGTTCCTAACTCGCACACTTGCTGAGCTGGGATTCGACGTGGCAGAGCTGCCGTACGTAGATTCTCAGGGGACGCAGAAGATTGCCTTGGCGGCCAAGCGCGAGCCCGCCGGTGCGTCGCCTGCCAGCGCATCCGCCGCATCCGCCGCATCCGTCGCTGCACCGGGCATCGGCTTCTTTTGTCACAGCGATGTGGTTTCGGTCGATGGCTGGGATTGCCCACACGGCGGGCCTTTCTCAGGCGTCGTGGCCGATGGACGCATGTGGGGACGGGGTGCCTGCGACATGAAGGGGCCCATCGCAGCGGCCCTGGTCGCGGTGGCACAAACCGATGCGGGACGACAGCGGGCACCGATCTATTTCTTTGTCACTGGAGACGAGGAGTGTGGCATGGCGGGGGCGCGACTCTTGACGGAGCGGTCTACGAGCTACCGTGAGATGGTCGAACGCCGCGTGCCGGGTTTGATCTGCGAGCCGACTTCGCTACAAGTGGTCAACGCGCACAAGGGTGGCTGCCACCTGGATGTCACCAGCCATGGCGTGGCCGCCCACAGCAGCACCGCCGAGGGACGCAATGCCAACTGGGCAATGATTCCTTTTCTACACTTTGTCGAGCAGCTCAACGCGCGCTGCCACAGCGACTCGCGTCTGCAGAACTCGCGATTTTCGCCTCCCACGTTGACGATGAATATCGTGCTGGAGAATATCCCACAGTCCTCGAACATCACCGTGGCCAAGGCGACTTGCCGAATCTTTTTTCGGCCGATGCCAGACACCGATTGGCAATCGGTGCTCAAGGAATTGGTCGCTACGGCTGAACAAATGGAGTTGGGTGTCAATCTGAAGCCGCCGCTGGGACCGCTCAACACTCCCGCCGACAGTCCGCTTGTGCAAACCGCCCTCGAACTGCTCGGGCAAACTCAGCCACATGCGGTCAGCTACGCTACCGACGGTTGTTGTTTCGAGGAGCTGTCGGAGCTCGTCGTGATCGGACCAGGCAATATCGCTCAGGCACATCGCTCAGACGAATGGATTGAACTAGATCAACTGCACCGCGGCGTGCATGCGTATCAGCGACTGCTGGAGCATTACGTGGGATAGGATCCTATTTTGTCGCTTTGGAGAGCATGACAAGCTGGAAGCTTATCCCACAGGCATAAAACATGACGAGCTGGAAGCTTATCCCACAGGCATAAAACATGACGAGCTGGAAGCTTATCCCACAGGCATAGAGCATGACGAGCTGGAAGCTTAGCTCACGTCGCAACCCATTCATCAACATAACTACATAACTACAGGTTCATCAAATTGTCGGATATACACCCCAGCCACACGGTTGTCCCAGCGGGATAT
>CAKQNH010000851.1 GCA_934255105.1 uncultured Pirellulaceae bacterium | reverse complement strand
CATCTCTTGTTGAGTATGAGTCAGCGAGTAATCTTCTTCAGATCGATTGGCCAGCTTGGCGAGACCAAAATCTGCGATTTTCACATGCCCTTGCAGGTCAACTAGTATGTTTTCCGGCTTGATGTCGCGATGTACGACGCCATGATCGTGAGCATATTGCAAAGCTTCACAGATCTCCGGCACGATCGCGATGGCCTGGTCGGGCTTAAGATCACCACTCTGCATCAACTGCCGCAGATTTGCACCTTCGACATATTCCATAATGAAGTAGTACAGCGGGCGAGTTTCGCCGCCGGGTTCAATTTGCATTTCGACTTCGCCGAAATCATAAACGGCTACGATTTTGGAGTGATTGAGTCGCGCGAGTGTTTTTGCTTCGCGGCTAAAACGTTCCGCAAAGTCGCTGTCGTTGGTCGGTCCGGCTCGCAGGATTTTCAACGCGACAAACCGATCGAGCTTGGCTTGGCGTGCCTTGTAGACGGCGCCCATACCGCCGTAGCCGAGCAGCTCAATGACTTCGATCTGAGGGAGCATGCCCGCTAGTTCCGCGGCGGAGGGGGGCTGGAAGCGGTTCGCAGTCGGCGAGTCGATTGTAGGGTCGAAGCTTTTTGAATTACTTTCCAATCCCGCCGCCAGCAAGCATTTGGGGCAGATTCCAGCGGGCGCGTTGACGGGGAGGACCGCGTTACAATTCGGGCAGTTGGTAGTTTGCGTCATGGTTGGCTCGCATCCAATTGAAAGGCTATTACCTTCTGACGGAAAACTGGGCAGTAGTGACACGAATTCTGGAAATATTTCGCTTTTTCTTGAACGACGCTCTCGTTTGCCGGTGACCTTGCGACGTAGATCTACAGCGCCAGTACAGCAAACAAATTAGCGATTTCATCCTCCACTTCACCAGGATTGGAGACGGTCTGTGCGATCTCCTGTCGCAACAGTTCACGATAGCGTCTACGCATTCGCGAGACCGTTTGTTTCGTGGCGGCCTCGGTCGTCCCGAGCGATATCGCAAGCTGCGAGTAACCTACGCCCGCCTGCTCTCCGACGATGAACCCTTTCAAGGTTTCGAACTGCGTTAATTTTCCACGAGCATCGAACTCTGCAGCCAGCCGCTGCATAATTATCTGCAGCAACGTGATGGCCCACTGTTGATCGAAGAGTTGTTCAGCGGTCAGGCCTTTGGCTGGCTCGATGCACAGACTGGAATCCGCCGCCTTAAAGTCAAGAGAGATCGGCGTTTTACCTCCGCCTCGCTTTTGGGATCGCTGCTTATCCCATTGCTTGGATAGAAAGTGCTTCAGGGCTGTGAGCAGAAATGCCCGAAACCTGCCACGCTCTTGACCGGCGGAGGCGATGATGCTCTTCTCCAGCAACTCAGCGAAGAATTCCTGAGTCAGTTCTTGTGCTTCATCAACATTGGATACTCGTCTCCGAACGTAGGCGTACAACGGGAACCAGTAGGCTTGGCAGAGTTTTGCCAGCGCTTCCCGCGACTGGTGGTGTTGCATATCGCCGGCAGCCAGGACGACATCGAGGTCGTAG
>CAKQNH010000850.1 GCA_934255105.1 uncultured Pirellulaceae bacterium | reverse complement strand
CGATCGACGACTTCGACCGTGATCTGGCTCAGCTCGAGCCGTTGGCGCGAGAAACTCCCCTGCTCTCGCTTTTCAATCACGTCGCCAATGCGACTGCGATCGGTGGTCAGCGGGATAACAATATCCGCATTCAAATCCTGCGCGGACAGGCTCGACCCCACGCCCGCCGAAGGCGTTTTGTAGCCGAGCACTCCCACGATACGAAAGAAATGTTGCCCACCGACCTGTATCGATTTGCCCAGCGGGGATGCTCCGCGAAAAACTTGCGTGGCGATATCTTCACCAACGACGCAGACATTGCTGCGCTGCTCCAGATCGGCCTGTTCGAGAAAGCGGCCACGCACGACCTTGAGCTTGTTGGTTGTAAAGTAACTGGGATAGACCCCGACCAATCGCGCGTCGATTTTCTCCGCGCCATAGCGTGCCTCCTGTGGAAATTCACGCAGGGGAGTCACACTCACCACAGTGCTCAACGTCTCCTTGATCCGTCGCAGGTCATCGTAGGTTAGACCAAATTTCTGCTCGAATGAACGATAGTTGATCTCCTGATCGTTAGCTGTGGGTTTGACGCTGCGCACGATGATGTTGTTAACACCCAAGGCGGCGATCTGGCGCTGAGCTTGCTGGCTGGCCCCTTCGGCTACGGCCAACATGACAATTACGCTGGCCACGCCAAAGACTAGCCCCAAGACGGTCAGGAACGACCGTAGCTTGTGCATCATGACGCCCCGCACGGCCATCTGCAGCATGGCGGGGAAATTGCCAACTCGCATCACGCCTCCTCTATGGCGGTGCTGCTCACCGCCACGGGAGGAGCTGGGGTTTCCGCTGGTGCATCGACGCTGGGTTGGGCTTCGTCCTCCGAACGCTGGGTATTGGCAAAGTCTGTCGTGCCGCGTTGATAGGCATCCAGGGCGACTACTTCGTCGGCATTCAGGCCTTCGACGATCTCGACAAACGAATGGGTCATGCGGCCCGTCTTGACCCCTCGTCGCTCCGCTTGGTCCCCCGACATCACGTACACAAAGGTGCGTTGGAAGTGCTCGGTGATAGCTCCGATCGGCACGGCCACCACGTTCTCATACGTGCCCACCAAGATATCCACCTCAGCCGTCATCCCCGGTTTGATAGCCATCCCACTGGGGATTGTTTCGATAATGATCTTGGCATCGTAGTTTTTGGCGTCGGAGAAACTGCTCGAAGCCAACTCCGACACATACGAGACGGTTCCGTGAAGTTTCATATCCGAAAAGGCGTCCAAGCGAATCGTCGCCTTTTGACCCACGTGAATGCGGTCGACCACCGATTCATGGACGGTAGCCTTGACCTGCATGTTGTTCATGTCGGGCAGATAATAGATATCCTGCTGGGAGCGAACCGTGGTCCCTTCGCGGATGCGTTCCGACGGATCGTACCAGCGCTCGTTAGCATAAGCTACGGTGCCATCTTGAGCGGCGATCAGCGTGCACTTGTCCTTAATCGCCAGTTGCTCCTTCAGTTGTTGCTCGTAAAGTCCCACCGCGTTTTTGGCGTTTTCGACGGCCGCC
>CAKQNH010000849.1 GCA_934255105.1 uncultured Pirellulaceae bacterium | reverse complement strand
AAGAAACGACCCCATCCTTGTATGCGTTTCCAGATCAAGGTATCGGACTGGATTTCGAGATTGATTGACGGCATTTTTTGTGCGACGCGTTGTCCCTTTTGTACGCGACGTACGGAATAGCTCAACCTTGACGGTTAATAGGGCTGTTGTTCCAGTTGCAGACGCTACCGCAGCCCCAGATGTGGGGCTAGAGCTAGCTTCGCGAGTCGGCCAAGAGCGCTTTGGCAAACATTGCGGCGTCAAACTCTGCCAAGTCCCCCAGTTGCTCTCCTAGCCCTACTAGTTTAACAGGCAGATCAAACTGTTGACGAATGGGAACGATCACGCCCCCTTTGGCCGATCCATCAACTTTGGCCAATACAATTCCCGTGCAGCCAGCCGCTTCCGAGAAGCCACGGGCTTGGCTAATCGCATTCTGTCCCGCCGTTGCATCCAGCACCAGTAAGACTTCGTGAGGTGCCTCGGGAATATGCTTGGAAATAACCCGCCGAATCTTATCCAACTCCTGCATAAGATTGCTCTGCGTCTGCAGACGTCCCGCAGTATCCAGGATGCACACGTCGTAGTTTTCATCGCGCGCTCGCTGAGTGGCTTGAAATGCAACGCTGGCCGGATCTGTCCCCTGTTTAGCGCTGACAATATCGCAGCCGATGCGCTCGGACCAAACCGTCAGTTGCTCCACTGCGGCCGCTCGGAACGTATCACCGGCACCGAGCAGCACTTTCTTCCCGTGCTGAGTAAAGCGGTATGCCAGCTTGGCAATTGAAGTCGTCTTACCCGACCCGTTGACCCCTACCACCAAGATAACGGTGGGACCGGACTGGGCCATGTGAATTTGAGTTCCTCCCTGCTGCAGGGTCTGCTCAATTTCCTGCGAGATGATTTCTAGGACTTCGTCGAATTCGACCTTGCGAGCTCGGAAGTCTTTGCCGATTCGGTCGCGAATTTGGCGAGCCATATCGCCTCCCATATCGCTTTTGATCAGCACGGCGAAAAGCCGCTTGAGGAACTCCTCGTCGACCAACTCCCCCTGTTGTTTCCACAGATCGCGAATGTCCGTATTGAGCACGCGGCTAGTGCGTGACAATCCCGATTTGAAACGCCCAAAGACTCCTCCCCCCGCTCCGCTGGCAGCGGCCGGCGACGGGCTAGTCTGGCCCGAACTGGCCTTCTGAGAACCAGCTTGCGAGGGCTGCTCAGTCGGCTCGGCTGGCGGCTCGGCTGGCGATTCGCTGACAGATTTCTTCTTGTTCCAGAATGCCATGGCTCGCTTCTATACGCTGGTTTGTAAGGTGGATGGCAAGGCTCTCAATGCGGCCTCTGCTCAGCCGCCATATTGTACTCTAGGCAGACCTTTTGCAGAACGTCCGAGCGGGCATCCTTGGAGTGCTGCGACTTGTCGTAGCTTTGGCGGTAGCTGTGGAGCGGTAAGGGTCCAATCGATCAAGAGTTGTGCCGTAGCGGAATTCGCACTTTGAACCCATGCTCGCAGCCCAGAAACCCAGCGGACCATCAAACACGCTGTGGGACAAAGGCACTCATAAAAGCTACCAC
>CAKQNH010000848.1 GCA_934255105.1 uncultured Pirellulaceae bacterium | reverse complement strand
TGCCCCTGTAGCTCAGTTGGATAGAGCATCGGATTTCTAATCCGCAGGTCACAGGTTCGAATCCTGTCAGGGGTGCTTGAAGTTTTAGTAAGCGATTCGTTGATCAAACGTAACCTCGGTCGTTCCGAGCGCGCTTTTTTCCCGTTGATAAAATCCGGTCAAGTACTGGATTCCAACCGAAAAGGCGTTCTCCATGGTCCGGATACCGAAGTATCGTTTGCACAAATCTAGCGGTCGCGCAGTGGTCACCATCTCAGGCCGTGACTACTATCTAGGGGAATTCAACACCCCAGCCAGCAAGCGTAAATACGCATTGCTTATTGCCGAGTACAACGCCACAGACGGGAAAGCATCGTTTGGCGTCGCGCCGAATGTGGTTACCATGGCAATGGTGATGGCCGATTACCTCAAGTTCGCTGACAGACACTACTCAAAGGGCTCAAATAACGAGCCTTCTCAGATTCGAATGATTTTCAAAGTAGTGAAGAAGCTCTACGCCAGCTTGCCGGCTTCCAAGTTCGGGCCGCTGCAATTCAAGGCAGTGCGCCAAACGTTGCTGGACGATCCTCGCTGCCAGCGAGGTCCGAAGAGCAAGAAAGTGACATCTAAGCCGCTCTCGCGCGGTTATATCAACGCACAGATGAGCCGGCTTGTTCGCATGTTCCGCTGGGCTGCTTCGGAAGGGATCGTGCCTGGCGAGACTTTCCTCAACATCAAAATCATTCCTGGCTTGCAACGTGGGCGGTCCACAGCCCCCGAGTCGCCAAGGATTGAACCAGTTAGCGATGCAGTTGTTAACGCGACGTTGCCCCACTGCTCGCCCATTGTGGCCGATATGATCAGGATTCAACGCCTTACGGGAATGCGGCCTGGCGAACTGTGCAAGCTCACCCCTGGGATGCTCGACAGGTCGGGCGATGTCTGGGTAGCCACCCTGAAGGAACACAAGGGCTCCTGGCGAGGAAAAGAACGCCATGTTTACTTCGGTCCCAAAGCTCAAGAATTGCTTAAGCCTTATTTGCTGCGAAGCGCTGAATCGAACTGTTTTTCTCCGGCAGAGTCCGAGGCCAAACGTCGCGCAATAATTAGTGAGCAACGCAAGACTCCTGCCAACCAGGGGAACCGGCCGGGCTATAGCAACCGGACTCGCCAGGGACGGAAGCCCCGGCGCGAGCCGGGGCTATCCTACGACACCTGCAGCTACAACTCCGCGATTCGCTCCGCTTGTCGCCTAGCCAAGATTGAGCATTGGTCACCCAATCGACTCCGGCACACAGCCGGAACTCAGATCAGAGCCGAATTCGGACTGGACCACGCGGCTGCAGTTCTTGGGCATTCGGAAGTGGCCGTCACGCAGGTATATGCAGAAATGGATTACGAAAAGGCCGTGGAGGTTGCACGAAAGATCGGTTAAGTCCGATAGCAAAACCGCGAGCAACTCGAGCACCGTACGATTGGGACGGGGCAACTTGTCGTCCCCACGCGGGGTAACCGTACATCAGAACCATTATAGGCGCGGGTGCTAGGATTTCGGGTTTCGTTTCCCGCACCGGAGATCCTATGA
>CAKQNH010000847.1 GCA_934255105.1 uncultured Pirellulaceae bacterium | reverse complement strand
TCGTTGCGCAGCGATTCGCTCATCAGCGTCAGCTTGGACTGGTAATCACCGCTGACCGGGATACACGTTGGGTGAATCTGCGTGTAGCACGGATTGGCGAAGCACGCACCACGCTTGTAAGCCCGCCAGATCGCAGTGGCGTTGCTACCGATCGCGTTGGTCGAGAGGTGGAAGACGTTGCCGTAGCCGCCGGTGGCGAGCACCACGGCATCGGCATTGTGACGCGTGATTTCACCTGTTTGAAGATTGCGGACGATGATCCCCTTGGCGTGGCCGTCGACGACCACCAAGTCGAGCATTTCCGAGTGCGTGTAGGACTTTACGCCCCCCGCAGCGATCATCTTATTCAATGCGGCATAGGCACCCAGCAACAACTGCTGGCCGGTCTGGCCGCGCGCGTAGAAGGTGCGCGATACCTGCGCACCGCCGAAGGAGCGATTGTCGAGCAGGCCGCCGTACTCGCGGGCGAAGGGGACCCCCTGCGCGACGCACTGGTCAATGATGTTCAGCGACACCTCGGCCAGTCGATGCACGTTCGCTTCGCGCGAGCGGAAATCGCCCCCTTTGATGGTGTCGTAGAACAGGCGATACACCGAATCGCCGTCCCCTTGGTAATTCTTTGCCGCATTGATGCCCCCCTGTGCCGCGACGGAGTGGGCGCGGCGGGGCGAATCGTGGAACACGAAGTTATGGACGTCGTAGCCCAGCTCGGCCAGCGTGGCGGCGGCGGACCCGCCCCCCAAGCCAGCTCCAACTACGATGATCTTGAATTTTCGCTTGTTCGCTGGATTGATCAGCTTGGTGTTGAACTTATATTGCTCCCACTTCGATGCCAGTGGTCCGGCCGGGATGTTGGAATTCAGCATAGCCATGTTATTTTACCTCCGCTGTGACCGAGACGGCCTGGGCGGCTTGGGCGGTGGAGACGGGCATTGCAGGCGACGCCGCTGCTGCGGTTTTCAACTTTTCGATGTGTTCTCGGCCGTAACCGGCGAGCACCGCGGCGGGCACAGCGGCAAAGCCCACAAACAGAATCACCGACCAGATAATGGCGAACTTGCGGAGCACTGGCCACCAGGCATGGTTCCGCAAGCCCAACGAGTGGAACATCGCCGAACCACCATGGCTCAGATGCACCGAGAGAAAACCGACCGCGACGATGTAAAAGAGCGAGACATACCAAATGCTGAAACCGTAAACGACCATCGCGAACACATCGTGATGGCCCGTCTGCGAATCCGTGAGATGCGCGAAATCGACACCTGTGAAATTCGCCGCTCGCAGGCAGACGGTGTAGTGTAGCAAGTGGTACACGACAAAGATCGCAATCAGTACTCCGCTGAGCAGCATCGTGCGCGAAGCCAACGACGCCCCGAACGGGGTTTTAGCGCCGCTGTAACCAATGGGCCGCGCCGCATTGTTCCTGGCGCTGAGCGAGAGCGCCGACCAGATGTGCAGGCCGATCATCAGGAGTAGACCGAGCCTCGTACCCCACAGCAATTCCTTCTGCGACTGCAGGAAGTGCGCGTAGTCATTGAGCGCCGCGGGGCCGAGAAATAGATTCAGGTTTCCCAGCATATGCCCGGTGACGAACAATCC
>CAKQNH010000846.1 GCA_934255105.1 uncultured Pirellulaceae bacterium | reverse complement strand
CCCCAGTTCGGAGCGGGGGGCGGAGTTGGATGCTCAGCTAGACGTGGAGTCGGAATCGGCTGCTCCCCCAGGGATCGCGTTAAATGAAACTGAAACGCCACCCAAACCAGCGGCGGCCGCACCGCCAGCGTCTAGTACCCCTGCGACAAATAGTTCGGATCAGATCGAAAGCTCGCAAGTCGCTCCACCCGGTTTGGCAACGCCTACCGCTGCAGACGTCGCGGCCGAGCTGAAGGCTTTCTCGAATCACGACGCTCCCCACGATGCGGCTGACTCAATAGCCCCGTCCGATTCACACGCCGTGTGGCTGCCCAGCGATGACGCAGCCGCTCAGGCTGTTATCCTATGGCGCGATGGGGACATCTGGCGTCGAGTGGAATCGGCGACTCCTCTGCCCGTAGGGAGCCACTGGGTCATCCCGCCGGCAACTCGGACGTCCATCGACCTACCTGGTGGCGTGCACTGGACCGCGTGTGGCCCATCGCAGTTGGCACTCGCTACTGTCGTGGGCGTAGAGCCAAGTGCAACAACTCCGGCCGAACCGATAGCGAACGAACAGGCAGCCGTATCACAAGCTTCCAGCCCCCAAATCGGCATTGCTACGCAACTGTGTCGTGCGCTGGTCCGCGGCAGCCCCGATGGACGGGATCTGAGATTGTCAACGCCCGTAGGTGATTTTCAAATTCAATGGCTCGATCCCAATAGTCTGGTATCGATTGAAGTGGGCTACCGCCCAGTGGTTGCGGGATCCGTTCTCGATCGCCAAGCGACAAAGCCCGTACTGATCATTGTGGCCGCCGACGAGCGTGTTGCTGTTACGCAATTGAACAAGGGGGGCGCATCTCACCAGCTTGGCGTGGGCGATGGTTTAGCCTGTGTGGGAGAGAGCAAACCGATCACCTTTCGCTTGCAGAACATCCCCAACTGGTATCGCAGCAGTACCGATCGCCCCATCGATAATTTGGCTGCTTCAGATTTGCACCGCTTCGCGCAATCGAAGGATGCTAATGAAACAGATGAGGCTGCGGGTATCCTCGCTCCGTTGGTCGAACTGAGTCAGTCGCGCCGTCCAGAGACGGCCGCGCTGGCAGTGCAGACCGCGCTGTTATGTGGGGACTGGGAACCGTTGGCAGCCGGCTTCTTAGACGATGCCCGGATGCGCAGCCATTGGATGCCCACGATTCATTTGGCACGACAAGTACTCGCCGCCAATCCGGCCGCCGAAGCCGAACTGCGGACGGCATTCAACGCGACCTATGGCGATGAGGGTTCCGAGTTAGTCGATCTGCTGTGCGGCCTCCCAGCAGCCCAAGTCGATCCTGCCGCATTGGCGCCAATTGTTCAACGTCTCGAGAGCCCGCAATTGGCATTTCGAGTTCTGGCGCTGTACCAACTAGAAACTCTAACGGGTAAATCGCTGGGCGTACAACCTGCCGCCGTCAGCCGCACTGCTGTGCAGCAATGGCGGCGTGAACTTGCCACCAATCGCGATCTGATCCTGCCCATTGGCGACCCCATCTGGGAACGCATCCCCAGATGAATTTATGGTTAGTGCACTTCCAGACTTTATAGTAGAACGATTGTCCCAATCGTTTCCCAAAGTAGAAC
>CAKQNH010000845.1 GCA_934255105.1 uncultured Pirellulaceae bacterium | reverse complement strand
GTGTATCGCTCATGTGCGCGTTCCTGATTAACGATTATATTAAGCCTACCATCTTTCGACCGATCCAAAATACAGACAACATTAATATAAGCGCCGCAGCAACGAGCGGATGACTCCAAAGTTGAATTCGGCGAATTTCTGTGGCTGGCTCGGGAACGTCAGAGATGGCGTTGATAATCTGGGTAAGATCATTGCTCGCCAGCACCCGGCCTCGAGTAACGCCTGCGAGCTCTTCGAGCACTTCAGGCCGGGCTGGTTTGCCTATTTGTTCGAGCGTGGCCCCCTGGACATAGAGCGTGGTTTCCAGCTCGGCCCCGGTCTGCGGGCAGCGCACGGTGATTTGGTGCGAGCCCGGTTCGGCGGCGGTAAAAACACCTGCAAAGCCGCCCCACTCGGCACCTGTACTGCTCATTTGCACGGTTTCAGTTCGTCCCGAAGGAGCGACGATGCGCGCAAAAACCTCTCCGCGACTCAGCGGCTCACCGTTCTTCTCCATGACGTTGGCGCTCAGCGCCACCGTCTGCCGCACCTGCGGTTGCTCGGGCGAATAAAAGAAACGGATCCGCTCCCCCTCGGCCATGTTGCGCTGGTAGGCCATCCAGCGCACCACCTGCCCCCAAAACCTGTAGTGGTACAGATCCTCCACGCCGCGCCGCCAGCGCCAGGCACCATCGGTCCCCATGAAGAGCACCTTGCCCGTTCCAAACGTCCGCGTGACCAGCAGTGGGATTCGCCCATACTCGTTGGACGACTCTTGATGCACGGCCAGCACATCCGTCCCCGCCTTGGCTCGCACGACGGGTGCGTTCCACTGAAATCCGGGCAGATTCTCCCACACCTGCATGTTCTCGTCCTGCGTATCGGCCAGCTTCGTCAGCAAGCTCCGGCGGCCAAGCTCGGTCAAGGCAAAGTGATTGGGAGTCCGCGAACCCCAGCCGGTCGGCTGAGCCGCATCGAACACCACGGGCAACAGGGGATCGAGCGGCGAACCGACGAGCGACATGGAATAGCCTTTCAGACCTGGCATAAATACCAGACCGCTGGCCTGCTGCTCGACCAGTCCCTTGAGCAGGCGACACTGCTCCTCGGTCAACTGCCCCTCCTCAATCCCAACATCTCCCAAGAAGACCACGTCGTACTGCGACAACTCTTCCAACGCATCAGGAAAAGCGGGAATGTAATCGCGATTGCCACCGCCGACTTTGTCCAAGTCCGGATGAAACAAAAGACAACTGACCTCCACCCCAGGGTCGCGCGACAGAGCATTGCGCAAGTAGCGATACTCCCAACGCGGGAACGACTCGACGACCAGCACTTTTAACTTCTCTTCGCGTACGACGATGGGTGTCTCGCGGCGATTGTTGTCGGTCACTCGCTCTTCGGGATGCGCGGGAACGTCCAAGGTCAGCGTATAGTCTCCCACATCTTCGGGCTTCCATAGAATTGCGTCAGAGGTGCGTCCCATCGCCGCCACCCGCACTTGATGCTGGATCACAGTACCGTCGGAGACCCGCAACTCAACCTGGACATTGTGATCCCGTGGCAGCGAACTTTCGATCGTAAAGGGAAGCCGGACGTTCTTGCCAGCCACGCCAAACGTGGGTACATCGAAGCTGAGCAAATCCAAATCGGGCAGTCGCGTTTCACTTCCCAG
>CAKQNH010000844.1 GCA_934255105.1 uncultured Pirellulaceae bacterium | reverse complement strand
GCTCGCGCTCTTCGATCGGCTTCGCAAAACGAGTCCAATAAATCTTCTGCAACCATGTCGGCCGGCTCATTGCGTTTATCCCTTTAGGCATCCCTCTGCGTGTCCTGAGAAAGCAGACGAACTTTCTCTCTTTATGGCATCCCTCGGTGCTGGCGGTTGTCGCTGTTGCAATCGACCGCACTTATACATTCGGCACAACTGGAAACGCAAAACAGTCGTGCCCCCGACAACCGCCACACTTCCCGCCAGATGTGCAGTCGACCCAATCGTCACAGTCGAACACGCTGCCAGGCAAGTTGCCGAGCAACGCGCTACTGAGCCACCAGCGGTAAACGAATCGCACAAAAGTCTGGCCTAGGCTTTGTGCGGCGTCCTTTCCGATTCAAGCCTGCGTAGATCCACTGCCGTGACTGCATCTTTTCTCAATCCACCCGCGATTGATCCGTTGCTGGGTAGCCCATTAGATGGGTTGGCTAGGCCGATTGAAGTTACGGGGATTATTTTTGAAGCCTGCGAGCGGCGCTTGGTTCTCTCGGCCCAGTTGATGTTTGACGTGCTGGCAGATCAAGCCTTAGAGCTGCATGGCGACGTGCATATCACGCCTCACGCCGACTCCATACCACTTGAAACGCACCTGCGAGAAGCCCACGCGGCAACGGGCTGGAATGAAGTTCAGCAGCGTTTTGGACTGACGGGTAAAGGACAGACCGTCGCCGTTATCGACAGCGGTATTGCTTGGGACCACGTGGCGCTGGGCAAGGGATTCGGCAGCGGCTACCGCGTCGTTGGCGGCTGGGACTTCTCAGAAAACGATGCCAATCCCTACGACGATGGCCCCATGGGCTTTCACGGCACCCACGTAGCCGGCATCATCGGCAGCGATGATCCACTTCACACCGGCGTCGCTCCGGGCGCGGATCTAGTTGCCCTGCGCGTGTTCAATGATATGGGGCAGGGACAACTCTCCTGGGTTGAGCAAGCGTTGCAGTGGGTACACGACAATCGCAACAGCTTTGAGAACCCTATCACCACAGTCAATCTGTCGCTGGGGACCGTGTGGAATGCCAACGTGGTCCCCGCCTGGGCCACGCTGGAGGATGAACTGCAGGCGCTGTTCAATGATGGCATTGTCGTCACGGCTTCAGCCGGAAATTCATTTCAGCAATACTTGTCTCCGGGGTTGAGCTATCCGGCCGCCAGTCCCAATGTGTTGCCGATTGCCAGCGTCGATGACGATGGCAGGCTGAGCGATTTCAGTCAGCGCAATGACCACGTGATCGCCGCCCCGGGGCGAAACATTGTCAGCACCGTCCCCGATCATGTGCTGGGACGCGACGGCAAAATCGATGATTTCACCGCGGCCAGCGGTACCAGCATGGCCGCTCCCTACGTGGCTGGCGCATCGGTGCTCGTTCGCCAAGCGATGGAGATGGTGGGCTACGCGGGGATCAACCTGACCACCGTTGCCGACCATTTGCACGCCACCGCCGACTCCGTCTACGATGCGCTCACGGGGCACAGTTACGATCGCCTCAATTTGGAACGGGCCATCGATACGCTCATTCCGCACGACAGCGTGGGCGACGACTTCCACTCTGCGGCATCCCATGATCTGGCTGCGGGCCACCGGCTCGACGGCTGGATCAACACGCTCGACGATACCGACGTCTACCGC
>CAKQNH010000843.1 GCA_934255105.1 uncultured Pirellulaceae bacterium | reverse complement strand
GCTACGACCCGATCTCATTGGCCGATTACACCGCCATCCGCTCGGTCTTCGAGCCAGCCTTGGATTGGCAAGCCTGGCGCGTGCCCGCGGCGCGATTGATCTCGCTCTCCACCGAGGCGGAGCGGCAGCAGGCGGCACAGATCGAAATTCAAGTTCAGGAGATCGCCGCACAGCGGCAGACGCAACAGTCAGCCTTCATGGCCGAAGCGCTCGAAAAGGAGTTGCTCAAGCGCGAAGAGGCGTTGCGCGAACCGCTGCGCGCGGCCTATCAAACGCCGGAGGCCGAACGCTCGGCCGAGCAGCAAGCGCTGCTCAAGCAGTATCCCAGCGTCAATATTTCTCCGGGCGTGCTGTATCAATACTTGCCCGCTGCGGCTGAGGAATTGAAAAAGATCGATGCTCAAATTGCCGAGCTGCGAGCGGCCAAGCCACCTGAAGAATTCATCAGCGGACTAACGGAGCCAGCCGGACATGCACCGCTAGCGAAGCTATTCTATCGCGGCGATTTTCAGCAGCCGCGTCAAGAGATCGCTCCAGCCGGTTTGTCGGTGCTGGCGGACGAAGGGGAACTCGCTACATTCCCCGTAGATGATCCGCAGCTACCCACCACTGGACGCCGCTTGGCGTTCGCTCATTGGTTGACCGGGGACGACAATCCACTGGTGCCCCGCGTGATAGTCAATCGCATCTGGTTGCATCACTTCGGTCGTGGGATTGTGGCCACGCCCGGCGAATTCGGGCATCTGGGCAGCTTGCCCACGCACCCTGAGCTGCTCGATTGGCTAGCTGCCGATTTCGTGCGCCATGGGTGGAGCGTGAAGCATCTGCATCGCCAGATAATGCGCTCGAGCGCATGGCGACAATCGTCACAGACAACTCCCGAGCGGCGCGCACAGGATCCTGACAATCAGTACTACAGCCGCAAACCACTGCAGCGTCTAGACGCGGAGATCATTCGCGATTCGATGTTGGCCGCCAGCGGCCGACTAGATACTCAGATGTTTGGACCGCCGCTAGAGGTCAAAGAGGATGAGACGGGCCAGACGATCGTCGATGGCTCGCAGACTCGCCGCAGTTTGTATATCCGCGCACGCCGCACTCAGCCCGTGGCCATGCTGCAAGCCTTTGATGCGCCGGTCATGGATGTCAACTGTGAAGTTCGTTCCAGTTCGACGGTCGCCACGCAGTCGCTGATCATGCTCAACGGCGAGTTTAGCCTGGAGCAAGCGGCACATCTGGCGTCGTTGATTGAGTTGACCGCTGAAGCTCCGACGGGTTCGCTGGCGTCCATCGAGCGGGCTTGGCAACTAGCCTTGTGCCGCCCACCGCAACCCGATGAAATCGTCGTCGCCCAGCGGTTTGTCACAGCCCAGTTGAGTCAACTCAAGAGCGAACCGCGGGGTGTCCCGGAGGGCCGCACCGCCGAGCAGCAGGTGTTGGTCAATTTGTGTCACGCTTTGCTAAATACAAATGAATTTTTGATTATCGACTGAATGCTAAGCAGTCTGGCGGGATTTATGTGCGCTAAGCTTTCAGCTCGTCCTTAAGGGAGAAAATCACTGATGTTACAGAGACTTTGGCGCCGAGATTTCTTGAGGCGTCAGGCCATGGGGATTGGCTCCGTTGCCTTGACTTGGATGCTAAATCAACAGACCGCTACGGCTAAACCTCCGACGGTCGACGCAC
>CAKQNH010000842.1 GCA_934255105.1 uncultured Pirellulaceae bacterium | reverse complement strand
TCACGAATGTTCGCCGTGCTTTCCACAATGGTGAGCACAATGCGTTCACGGATCTGATTAGGTATCGCGGGAAATTCTATTTGACTTTCCGCAGTTGCCCTGATGGGCACATGGTCCATCCAACGGCATCGATCGTCATCTTGTCCAGCGACGATGCCAAGCAGTGGCAGCAGGTCCATCAATTTCGGGTGAAGCACCGCGACACGCGCGATCCTCACTTCTTGATCTTCCAAGACAAATTGTTTGTGTACACCGGCACATGGTACAGCGGCGAGACGACCATCCCAACCAATGATTACGATCTGAATTTGCACCTGGGCTACGCGGTGTGGAGCGAGGATGGGACGATATGGCAGGAGCCGATCATGTTAGAGGGAACTTTCGGCCACTACATTTGGCGGGCTACGAGCTTTGGCGATAAGGCCTATTTGTGTGGCCGCCGAAAGGAGAACTTCGCTGTCGGCCCGCGCGGAGAAGGTGCCATGGTCCAGTCGCTGATGTTGGAAAGTGACGACGGATTGATCTGGCACAAGCGGGCCACGTTTCAGGAAGTCCAGGGGGACGAGACTGCGTTTTTGTTCGAGCCAGACGGCACAGTGGTCGGTATCGGTCGCCGGGGAGGTGCCGCAGCGCAATTATTGCGGTCGCCCCCCCCGTATCGAGACTGGCAGCGGACGGAACTAGACCGATATATAGGCGGCCCGTTGCTCGCCCGCTGGGGAGATCACTACGCGGTCGGCGGACGCAAGTCCGTCGCGGGCAAAGAGCCTAAAACATCGATGTACTGGTTGACTGGAGATGCGCTGCACGAGTTTGCAGAATTGCCCAGTGGCGGCGATACATCCTATCCCGGCTTTGTCGAACTGAGTCCAACTCATGCGCTGATGTCGTGGTATTCTTCACACGAGAAGGGTGCAGACGGCAAAGCTATAACCGCGATTTACCTGGCCGATCTTGAGTTGCTTCCTCGCTAAGATTGCGATGCTTAGCGCAATACATGCGCTGCAAAGGCGTTGCAAGTGAGTTGTGTACCAGCGTCAAAATTCCCGCGCCGCAGATAGGCTAAACCGCGAACCTGCGAGGTGAGTGGATCGTGGGCAAGCGATGTTATCTTGCCGACTTCTTTTTCAGCGTTTCGGAATGTGTCTCCCACCGCATACTGTCCGGCGGCATCGAGTTCGATTAGGCATAGCTTCTTCTGAAGTTGGCCGCGAGCATCTAACCTAGCGATGGTCTCTTGCCCCAAATAGCAGCCTTTGGTGAAGCTGATCGCCAGTTGGTCGCGGTCGAGCTCTTGCGGAATGGTCTTGTCGCCAATGTCAGCCGACTGCAGAGGCCAGAAGTGGCTCACGCGCAGCCACTGGAACTGGTCGCCATCGCACGGCTCATATCCCACCGCGCGTAGCTTATCGCTCAACTCGCTCGCTTGCTCGCGGGGGCAGCACAGCAACTGCGTACCAGGTCCCCATATGGGCAGTGAGCAAGTGAACGCAGAGGGGCTGACTTTGGCAAGTTGCAGTGCATCCACCAGAGAGGGGACGCTGTCCGGACTCGTATCAACGCTAGTCGAATCGGTGCCAGTTAAAACTGCGGTTATTAGGTCAGATCGGCTTGGGGCATTGCGAGAGACGTTGTCGTGAATGATTACTAGCGCGACGTCGGCCGAGAGGTCCTTGACTACGGCAGCTTCGCGGATGATGTAGCGATCTAGGTGCTTGGCGATCAGGGAGGGGGCAGGATGCGAGCCCAGTAGCCAAACTTCGTCGGGGCGTTTCACGAC
>CAKQNH010000841.1 GCA_934255105.1 uncultured Pirellulaceae bacterium | reverse complement strand
ATCCATTGCCTGACCCTCGCTCGGTCGCGGCGGTAGGGGCTGACAAACGCAGTGAGAGTGATCAGTCCGGCGGACACAAACAATTGCGCTACGGCACCGATGCGGCGAATGTTCTCCTCGCGGTCCGATGGGCCAAAGCCCAAGCCAAATCGTTCAGCGAAATCAACGTCGTGCTGTTGAATCAACATATTGGGTCCGGCGCATAAGCCATGGCGAATATTATCGCCATCGAGCAGATAGGTGGCTGCGCCGCGTGAGTGCAGCAGCGCGTCGACCGCGTTGGCTACGGTGCTTTTACCCGAGCCGCTCAGTCCGGTGAACCAGACTACGCAACCGCGTTGTCCCAGCAATCGCTGGCGACTGGCGCGATCGACGACTTGCGAATGCCAGACAACTTTGGGATCGTCCATGGTCGGCTAAACCTCCAAGAATAGACGCGCCGGGTCTTCACAAACTTCTTTGATGGTTTTGAGAAAGCTGACCGCTTCCCGTCCATCGATGATGCGATGGTCATAGGTTAGCGCCAAATACATTATAGGTTGCACGACCACCTGCCCCTTGACGGCCATGGGACGATCTTGAATAGCATGCAGACCCAGGATGGCACTTTGCGGAGGATTGACGATCGGCGTGCTGAGCATGGAGCCATATACACCCCCATTGCTGATGGTAAAAGTGCCTCCCTCCAAATCCGTAGGTAGCAAGCGATTCTCCATGGCCTTTTTGGCGAAATCGCCGATCGAACGCTCCACGTCGGCGAAACTCATCAGTTCCACATTGCGCAGGACGGGCACGACGAGTCCCTTGCCGCCGCCGATGGCGATGCCGATATCGTTGTAGTGCCGATAGACGATGTTATTACCACGGGTCTCCGCATTGACGGTCGGGAATCGCCGCAGGGCTTCGACACTGGCCTTGGCAAAAAACGACATGAAGCCAAGTTTGACGCCATGGCGTTCCAGGAAAGCGTCTTTGTACTTGGCGCGCAGATCCATGATGGGTTGCATATTGACTTCGTTGAAAGTAGTCAACAAGGCTGCCACCTGCTGGGCTTGCACGAGCCGCGCGGCGATAGTGCGGCGGATCATGCTCAGCGGTTTGACCTCCTCCATGCGGCCAGCCTCTCCGGTCGCGCCGGTGGATACTGCTCCGCTGGGCTGCTTGGCAATCCCAGTCTCCAGGACGGGAGCCGACTTGGGCTGCTGGGCCTGAGGCTGTGCTTTGGCCGCCAACACATCCTCTTTGAGGATCCGGCCACCGGGGCCACTGGGGGTGATTTGGCTGGCGGTCAATCCACTTTCGTCCATCAGTCGCTGGGCCGCCGGCATTATGCGTGGCTCATCGCCCTGCGGAGCGGGTAGTGTCGGCGTTTTGGCGGCAGAGTCTTTGCTGCCGTTGTCTTTGCTGCCGTTGTCTTTGCTGCCGTTGTCTTTGCTGCCAGCGTCTTTCTCACTGGCACCTCCACTGGCAGGCTTAGACGCTGGTGCGTCGGCTGGTTCAATTTCACAGAGTACGTCGCCGACTGCCGCGAATTCTTCGCGCTGTTTGCGCAAGTTGCGCACGAACCCCGCTTGGGGGGTAGGGACCTGGACAGACGCCTTCTCGGTTTCCAGTTCCACGATGTTCTCATCGCGGTCAGCCCACTCTCCTTCTGCCTTGAGCCACTGACCGATCTGCACTTCGGAGATCGACTCCCCCACCGATGGAACTTTCACTTCAAGCATCTGCCACCACTCCGAAAAAAAACAATGTGTTCATCTAGGTTGTACGAGCCGTATTAAGG
>CAKQNH010000840.1 GCA_934255105.1 uncultured Pirellulaceae bacterium | reverse complement strand
ATCGTCGGCCCCACCTTAGCTCGGTCCGTGGGAAAGGCGGAGTAGCCTCCAATGCCGGTTGGGTACTGGCTGCGACGAATGAATCCCACCGCGTCGCCATTAGCGGTCCACGCTTGCCCCAAGCGCGGTGACAATTGCAGCCCAGGTGATTGCGAACGCATCAGGATTTCACTGCTACCCAAGCTGCCCGCTCCAAGAATCAGCACGCGGGTTGTGGTGGTTCCGTGGCAGCTCTCAAAGCCGCCTTGACCATCGTCGGCAAAGTGCGTGTAGTGGACGCGGTAGTAGTTATCTATTTTTTCGATGCGGTGTACTTCGGTCAACGTGAAGAACTCAGCCCCAGCTCGCCGCGCCAGTGGCAAATAGTTCTGAGCCAGAGTGTTCTTAGATCCTACATTGCAGCCGGTCAGACAGTCGCCGCAATCGATGCACGCGCGTTGCAGCAGCCCTTGCCGGTTAACTACCGGCAGGTCGAGCGAGGCGGCGCGAGTCAGCGTCAGTTTGGCCGCTTCGTAGCTTGCGCCACTAGCGCGCAGGTACTCGGCGGCTTTCCGCTGCGCAATCATCTTGTGGGTATGGTCCGTCGGCTCGCGAGCCACTCCCAACTCAGCCTCAGCCAGGTTGAAATAGGGCTCCAGATAAGCGATGTCGCGCAGTGCTGCTGGCCATATAGGCTGTGTAAATACATCCGCATCAGGCCGGTAGGCGACATTGGCATTGATCAGTGAAGAGCCCCCCAAGCCACTACCGCTGAGGATCGTGATCTCGTCGAATTGATTCACGTTAAACAGCCCTGCCGGATTGCGGACCGTGCCTTTGTTGTTCCCCTTCAGATCTAAACGCGAGTCCTCCAGAACGTCCGGCAGTCGATCGGGAAAGGTGCCTGGCACCCATTCGCCACCACGCTCGAGCACTCCCAAGCGATAGCCACGATTTAATTGGGCTGCGATCCGCGCAGCAGAGATCGATGCGCCGTAGCCTGAGCCGATGATCAACACGTCGAACTGCCACGGCACTCCGCGCGGATAGGACTGCAACAGCCGCTGGCTGGGAGCCGACATGCGGCCACCAAACTCTGCCATGTTGCGCTGGTAGTCAGCGACGGCTCGCTGTTTGAAAATGGAATCGCCCGTTCGGCGCCGGCCGAGCACTTGTCCCAATTTACTAGACGGTGGTGTCGCGCTGGCGGCTTGGGGGCCAGCAGCCGAGGCTGCCACAATCGCCGCGCCTGCGCATAGCGCGGCCCGACGGTCGATGGCTGGCGCAGCAGATCGCTGGCTGGCGACAGAGCCATCAAAAGCGACAGAAGGCCGTGGTTTACTCATGGAGCGAACGCTAGCAAACTAGATTGACAAACAAACCCATTAGTCACTATCGTCCGTTTGGGAGGCTTGCGCACGGCTTATCTAATTAGTTCTCAATAATCGTGCACTTCCGTTTCGTAGAACGGGCACTCCTGCCCGTTTTTCGTAGAACGGTTTTTTAAACTCCGCAAGTCAAAAAAGCATCGGCCCCATGCCAGCTCGTCTGGCATGAGCCAAAGTTTTGGGAGCTAGTCCGCGCCCTTTGGCCCCGACCACACCAGCTTTCCATCGAATTGCCGCTGATCAGCGGCAATTCGATGGAAAGCTGCGGGCGTTGCGTTGAGTGGGCGGCTAGCTTCAAAACTTCTTCACCAGCGAGTCAAGCTCGCTGGGGTCGTGAAAGTTTGTGAGGTATAAAAGGCAGGAGTGCCCATTCTACGAGGGGTAATGAGCGACGAGGCTGTATTTAAACAAGGGAGAGACTGCTTATGGA
>CAKQNH010000839.1 GCA_934255105.1 uncultured Pirellulaceae bacterium | reverse complement strand
GGGCGGAACCGTGCCGAGCCGTATAATCGTAAGCTCGCACGGGCCATTGTAAACCAAAGAGGGAGCAGCATATGACGATCACATGGAAAGAGTTAGGAAGCGACTGGTTGGTCGAGGATCCGCAAGTCGCTCTCGGCTGGCAGCAGAACGGACAACCAGACAGTTTACAGACTGAACTGCGCGACTACTTGCACATGCAACTGGCCGTGGCCGGGCTGGCCGTCCCCGAGCAACCCGACGCTGAATCCCTTTGGCGGCGATCGCTCCTATCCAGTTTGCGTGAGAAAAATCGTCTGCTATCTGGGCACCGCCCAGCCATCGATCACCGCATCGAGAACTTTCTGCAACGGCACTTTGGCGACGCGCCCATCGATGCACCGTTGACTCTGCCACATTCCAGTTTGTGCCTCGATCGCCACGGACTCGGACGCTTGCTCGGACTGCCCGCCGATGGCGACAGCTTCGAGAGCGAGTTGGTATCCAGCTATCGCGTTCACAATGGAGTGGTTCACAACCCACGGGCTGATCGCCGAACGACCAAGGGGACGTTCCATGTTTGCGAGGGGGGACTGCCCATTCCGGGAGATAAGCGAGCGATTCCCAAAGCGGTTTTTGCTAGGCTCTTTCAACACGCCTGCCGCCCACCGGCCGAAGCGCTCCAGTTGCCCTATCTGTCCGATAGCCCAGGGCCCCGGCAAGCCTTCGTGTCGTTATTAGTACGCCCATTGGTCTGTCCGGCCGTCGCCAATTTCTGCCGCCATAAAACCATGGAGATCCGCTTCTTTGCTCCGGGCGGCCTAGTCAGCAACCTGGACTTTGTCGAATCGATCTTTGGCAACGCGGGCGATCCGCTGCTGCCGGAGAATGACGCGGGGTTGGACGTGCTGCATTGGTCGGGACACACAGGTTGCGTCATCCTGGCACCCCATCTGTGCCACTTGACCAAACGCGAACTGGGCTTGCCTCACTGGGATGATGCCACCGAACGTCAGCGCCTGGATGCCATGTGCTACCGCAGTGAGGACGAAAAGTACAACGACGGGAGCGCTTTTAAAGCCACCTGTCGCACTGCCGACGGAATCATCGTCACGCTGATCGCCGATAACTATTTCGGTTACTGCAAGAAGGAGGTCAAGACGCAAATCAGCTACGCGGCCAATCTGATGGGCAACGTGGAGGAGGAGCACGCGGGCGGCGCGCTGGCTTTCCCGAGCTGGTCGCTGGGAGACGAATTCCAGGTCAACAGCCAGCGTTATAACAATCGCACCTTTGCCGACGTAATTCGAGACTATGCCGACTTTGTCGACGTGCGTCCCGAAGGCTACGCCGTGGATCGCTATTGCAGCAAGTTGATCTACATTCCTGAATACTCCAAAGCCACGCTTTACGACCAAAAGATTTATTGGGAGTACGACGGTGCGCAGCAGAGTATTCCGCTCGAACCAGGCAAGGTCTACATGGCACCCAGCGGTTATCGCATTCGCATGGAGAAGCATCCGTCGGCCCCTTCCTGGCGGTTGATAGGTAGCAGCGGCGATGGCATCGTGTGTCATAAACCCTGCACGGTCAGCGGCGGGGGGAAGAGCGAGATCAGCAAATCGCTACGCGATTACATGCTCAGCGGCCCGATCTTCGTGAGCGATTTGGCCAGCGATTTTGAGAAGCTCGACGAACTGTTCTCCAAGGACTATTCGAC
The DNA here is from genome assembly GCA_934255105.1 of uncultured Pirellulaceae bacterium. Classification (GTDB taxonomy): domain Bacteria; phylum Planctomycetota; class Planctomycetia; order Pirellulales; family Pirellulaceae; genus Aureliella. The sequence continues at coordinate 133 of CAKQNH010000839.1, read as the reverse complement.
ACGCTGGAAAGAGGAATCGCCAGTCAAGCCCGACTACGCGTTGCGCGCCAGTCGTCCGCTGCTCGACTCCAAGCGCAGCTTGGGGAGCGTTATCAAATTGCTAACCCCTTCACGCGATTACACCGATCAATAC
>CAKQNH010000838.1 GCA_934255105.1 uncultured Pirellulaceae bacterium | reverse complement strand
TCGCTGCGAGCCAGCTTGGCGATGCCTTCAATAAACCCAGGCCGCGTAACGCGAATCTTCATCGTCTCGGGCTCGTGGCAATCGATACAAGATACGGGATGTGCCTCGCCCAAATGCGGATCCGAATGCACTTCGTCGTGGGCCTGCGCCATGCGATCGGGCGTTTTTTTCACTTCTGCCAGAACATCTTCAAACGGTTGACGACTGAGCGCCTTGAAACCCGCCATCACCGCCTCTTGGTTGTACTCATCACCCAGCTTCTCAGGAGTGACCGTTTCCCCCATCGCTTCCAGTCCGATGCGGCGGTAAGTCGGGATGATGGACACATGGCAGTGCATGCACGCTCCTCCCTGCTTAAAGTCGGAAACGCGTTTAGTCTCCAACTGGTCCACCAGCATGTAAGCGTGCCCACGAGCCTCCCGATAGTCGACGCTGAAGGCGTACCCCGCGTACAGACGCTTGAGCCACGGTGCCGACTCCAGTTTGCTCGGCGGCAACGCTTGGCTACCACCATGCTCCGTGCGATCGGTATCCGCCGTCTGCAGGTAGCTCTCGTATTGCAGTGGGAAATTTAGCCCCCACGGCTCGGGATCAGAACTGATTTCATTTACCTCCACCAGCCGCACAAAAGGGACCCGAGCCTCCTGCTTGCGCTCAAAAATGTTGACTAAAAGCGCAATCACGCCGAAGGTAGCCCCAGCTACCATGGCTGTCAAAAGCACCAACCATCCGAAACCAAATTTGCGTTTTTCTGCCATCGTGGGAACCAAGCAATCAAGAGAGTTCGAAATAGAGATAGAGATTAGATTGAGCTGTTTCAGCCCGTCACATTAGCCCGCAAGCAAAGGCCCAAAATTTACCATCACGGATATTTATATTCATGGACAGTAGGTAGCCGAAGTCGCCAGACTTTGGATCATTCAAGCTACGTCCAAAGTCTGGCGACTTCGGCTACGACAATAATTCTTCTTGTGATACCGCAACACCTAGCGAAGCGCATGGCCAACATCTTTGTGGCAATGCACGCACGACAGCATGTCTGTAGTCCCTTCCAGCGGCAACATCGAATGCACCACATCCTTGTGGCAGTGAATACACGAACCCTGAGCAACGCGGGCATTGCGAGGCTTAATCTGGATCGGATCGTGATAGTTCTGCAAAGTGAACGCCAGCGAATGGAAAAAACCATTGTCCGCTTTAGTTATCCATTTGCCGATAAAATCGTGCGGCAGGTGGCAATCGTTGCACACCGCCACATGATGGTGGCTGCTGCTTTGCCACGAGTCCATGTGGCCCTGCATCACGTGGCAATTGATACACGTCTCGGGATCATTGCTCAGGTAACTTGCCCCTTTGCCATAGCCGAAAGTGAAAGTCGCGGCACCTGCTAGCATCCCCAGCAGCATCGCAAACACCGCCGCCGCCGCGCCATAGACTTTCAAACTGCCCATGCGTCTGCGTCCAGCAGCGCGGTCAGCCCTCCGCTTGCTCGCAGTCGATTGCAGCCCGCGATCCGCAGGGACCTCATCACTTTTATTGTCATTTGTCATTCAAAACTCCCGATGAGATCCTGTGAAGTAGCAGTAAGTAAGTAACTGGGATCACAAACAGGGTAAATAGCGCCTAAACCAATTAGACCAACTATAAGCGACCAACCCAAACCCGAAACATTGAGTCTAGCGCAATTGGTGCGACTGACAGCATCGCAGAACCAACCCTCAGTAAAACCGGTCGCAGGCGGACAACGCGGCTCTCCAAATATTGCATCGACCAACGGTCGATCGCTGGCCACTGCCAGTTCCATGAAATCCAACAGAATAATCCAATCTCGCGTCACGATTCCCGACAGCTTGAACAGTGCCGGGC
>CAKQNH010000837.1 GCA_934255105.1 uncultured Pirellulaceae bacterium | reverse complement strand
AGTTGCTACGCCGCGAGATGAGCGCCATGCAGCGCTCCTCGAAAGAGCCGGTCGATGACAAACGCAAGCCGGTGGCAGATCCAAGGTTTGCCGCCGATGAGATGGACCCGCGGTCGACAGCAGAAGGTGATCGCCCAATCGATTCAGATGAATACATCGGTTCATCGAAATATCAGTTGACCTCTAAGCAATCCAGTCGCCAATCAAACGCTACAGACGAAGCAGACCGGGCCGTGGACCGAGCGTACTCGCGCAGGCTGTCGGATCGAACCGATACCCCAGCGCTGCAAGCCAAAACGATGGACAAGGTTTCCACGGAGACAATCGCGAGCAAACCTTCCCCTGCAGCAGTTGGCGATGAAGGCGTTGTAACCGCCAGTTACGCCGCAGGCTCACCGCCTGCCGATACGAATCCCGCCAATCCTCCTCAAAGCGAACCACTCGACTGGCGACAACATATCGCTGCAGCGCTGGCCCAATTGGAAACCCAATCAACGGCGGCCAGCCCGGAAGAGCAAGTTCACTTACAAATGGTCGACCGATTTCTGCATATGAGCTTGGGAGACATCGAAGCGGCCAGCGCACCCATTGAGGGCTTGCAGACCAACGGCCAAGACTTCATCCGACATTCGCTCAAGTCGCTTCACGATGTCACCAACCCCAGCGGCAATCCGGTCGAGATCAAACGCTACACGCTCGCCATGCTCAGCCAACGGCAGGCGATGAGCCATTTGGCCGCAGTCAGCAACTTGGAGGTTCGCAATGCTACCTTCTGCACGGAGGTCGACGGCTTTGGCGTAGTCACCAAATTCCCGCAGTACGCCTTCAAGCCCGACCAAGAACTGCTGCTGTACTGCGAGCTAGATAATTTCGTCAGTACACAAATTGAAGGCAAGGGATACGAAACGCAGTTGCAGGGGAGTTACGAGATCGTCGATTCCAACGGTCGCCGCGTAGCCGACCAATTATTGCCCCTAGATTCGCATGTGTGTCGCAATCAACGCCGCGACTATTGCATCGCTTATCGCATCTACATGCCACAGAAAATTGAGCCGGGCAAGTACCAACTGAAGCTGACCGTGGAAGACATGAAGGGCCGCAAATTCGGCCAGTCCGCACTGGATTTTCAAATTCAGTAGCGGAAGGCGCCTAAACCTCCGGCCTTAGTACTTTGTCTGTCACTCGAGCTACCGATGCGAATCGGAACAAATTCTATCAAAGCGTCGACTCTAGCGGACGTGTCACGCATCAACGCTGGGAACAACAGGAGTTCCCAGGGACGCACCTCTTTCAAAATTGAGTTCCTCCCCGCTGACGTTAACGGCGATGGGCTAAAGTCATCGACGCTCTGGGCAATCAAACCGTTACCTCGTACGACTCTCCTACAGCCAGCACGAGCACGGAAAAATTCCCCCGAAGGTAGCCGCTACGTTATGCCTAACTCGGACGCTTACATAGACGCGGCGTCTCCATGGTCTCAGTAAAACAAGTTGGGAACTTGGCGAATAATTCGCCGGGGACGGGGGGACTGTCGCTGACATTCGCCATCGGTAGTGGGACTCGTTTGACAGAGTACGTAGAATAGCGAAGCCATTTCACGCGCAAAATCAACCACTTTCATGTTTGTGCTACAAAATCCTTGACATTTCATCCCGAACAAGGTTTATTACCTCCACACTTGGAGTCCTGGGTGCCAAGAGGATCACGACGTTTTGCCTGGATCGATGCATAGTTGCTCGTGGGACTTCCCGAACATGCCGACAGGAAACGCCGGCGATCCAATGGATCACGGATTGGATTGGGGGCGTGCTGAAATTTAACAGACTTGCTATCTCTGTTCGGAGGTGCCTGAGTCAGCAGCTAGTAG
>CAKQNH010000836.1 GCA_934255105.1 uncultured Pirellulaceae bacterium | reverse complement strand
CATCGGCTGTTTCGACGTTTGGAGGCCCCCAAGCATCTGATCGGCGGAGCGATCAGCAACTATCGCATCTGATCGGCGGAGCGATCAGCGACTATAGCATCTGATCGGCGGAGCGATCAGCGACTATGGCATCTGATCGGCGGAGCGATCAGCGACTAACTCCCCTTGGCCACTCGGCTTGGCAGTGGCACAATCTAGGGGCCGTTATTGCACCCGCGTCCGTCATCCCATGTCAACCGCCCCGTAGCCATGTCCGCATCTCAGCCCAAGCCTGCAACTGGAACTTGGCTCGATTACGCGGGCTATGTCGTCTTGCGGTGCTTGGTTAGCTTTATCCAGTCGCTGTCGCTGGAGGCCTGTGACCGCTGGTGTCGCTTGCTGGCCTACGTATTAGCCGATTGGACGAAGATCCGCCGCGATCCGATCGACGGGAATTTATTAAAGGTCTATGGCCAACTGTCGCCCGCACAGCAATCGCTGCTGCGCCGGCAGATGTGGCACCATTTGCTGTTGATGCTGTGCGAAATTGCGCAAGCCCCACGAAAAATCCATCGCACCAACTGGCGCGAGCATTTCTACTTGCGCGATAAAAACGAGATCTTCCACTACATGATGGACCCGCGCGCCACCGTGCTGGTGACCGGGCATTTCGGCAATTTCGAAGTAGCCGGCTACCTCGTAGGCCTGTTCGGTATCCCCACCACCACCATTGCCCGTCCGCTGGATAATCCCTACGTCAACGATTTCTTTACCGACTTCCGCTCGTTTGGCGGTCATCAGATTTTGCCCAAGGAGGGGAGTTCTGCACGGGTTCAAGAGGTGCTCAACGCGGGAGGCACGATCGTCTTACTGGCCGATCAACACGCCGGTACCAAAGGCTGTTGGGTCGACTTCTTCGGACATCCGACATCTTGCCATAAAGCCTTGGCCCTGTTTGTACTGTCCGCTCGTGCTCCCATGATCGTCAACTACACACGGCGACTCGGGCGTCCGCTAAAGTTTGAGATGGGTATGACCGGCGTGGCCAATCCGGCCGATTTGGATGCAGCTCAAGTTCCCGAGTATCTCGAATCGGTCACCGATTTGACCGAGTGGTACAACCAGCGGTTAGAGGCGGCGATCCGCATGGCCCCCGAGCAGTACTGGTGGTTGCACCGCCGCTGGCGCGGCATCCCCGACTCGGCCCTCAAACGTCTTGAAGCCCGCCGCCAAGAAAAGCTCACTCGGTAAGTTTCTCGCGCGCCCCTGTTGGAGTCCAGGCTTTAGCCGCCTCGCGCGCACCCGTTGGAGTCTAGGCTTTAGCCGCCTCGCGCGCCCCCGTTGGAGTCCAGGCTGCAGAGGCGACAGCACCTGCGGCAGCCAAACCTCCTTGCTGACGCTGCGGGTTATGAATAATCCGGGTAGAACGGGCAGGAGTGTTAATGCTATGGAGGAAACGGGCAGGAGTGCCAGTTCTACGGAAGAGCACGGGCAGGACGAAGGCGGACATGGGCAGGAGAGTGTGATACTCTACCGAATCAGCGTCAGATAATAGCTTGCCTTCTCTAATTCCTCTCCGGCATGATCAGGGCACTTATCGGAAACCCCATCCACAACCGCTTGCGCATCGGCGACTCCCCACACGCACGCGGTCTGGCCATTGTCCTGGATCGCATAACCCAGCGGGCCAATTCCCGGAAGCGTCCAGTCCTCTGACTTCAAGCCGACTTGTTTCAGCTCCTGCAGGTCTTTCGGCCAGCGCTCGTGGGTCAATTGAAAGAGCTTGACGGCCAGCGAGGTGAGTACCAAACGCCGCGAGCGCTCGAGCCGGTCGAATGTTGTGGCGTAGCCCACAATCGCTGGTAGTAGCAATCCTGCGATTATATCTC
>CAKQNH010000835.1 GCA_934255105.1 uncultured Pirellulaceae bacterium | reverse complement strand
GTTGGGACAACTGCTCTACATTGCAGTTGGGACAACTGCTCTACATTGCAGTTGGGACAACTGCTCTACATTGCAGTGGGGACAACTGCTCTAAATTGAGCGTGGAGTCATCCAAGTCGACGAGGTCAATGCGATGGGTATTTCTGTGCAACCAGTCGGAACGATGGCACCATCAGTACCATACGCTACCATCCTGCGCGGCTGCCGCGCAGGTGAATTGATTAGAGGGCAGTCCCTCGGGACCTAAGCACTGCATGTCTGAACCTTGTCGGTGTAATTGCGAGGGAGCAAGAGCAGGATTGCCCACATCTGTCTATTTGCCGCAGACAAACTGCGTATTGATTCGGTAATATATTCCTCGCCTGCGTTCCTCCCCTGCATTCCTCGGGGTTGGTGGTCCAGAACGAGTTCTTCGCCAATCGCAGTTAAACATTTTGTAGGCGAAGTCGCCGAGACTCTGGACGGTCAGTGCGGTCTGAACAAAAGCCTCGGCGACTTCCGCTGAGAAAAACTGTAACATCCACACTCACAAAATGCTCGACGGCATTGTCCCTTTACCAGTTGAAATACTATGAGCGAATTGATCCGCGTTGGAATTGTTGGATATGGCAATCTTGGACAGGGCGTCGAGCGCGCTCTTGCGGCGAGTCGCGATATGCGGCTCGTCGGCGTCTTCTCGCGCCGCCCTGCAGCTAGCGTCCCTACGCTCGGCGAAGCCGTGCCCATCCATACAATGGAAGAGCTCGATGCGTTTGACGGTGCGATAGATCTATTGATTCTGTGCGGCGGCTCGCGCGATGATCTCCCCGTGCAGTCTCCTAAGCTGGCCGCAAAGTTCAACATCATCGATAGCTTTGACACGCATGCGCGAATCCCCTCTCATTTTGCGGCGGTCGATTCCGCCGCCCGCGAATCGCAGCATACGGCACTGATTGCCGCCGGTTGGGATCCAGGACTGTTTTCCCTCAACCGACTTTTTGGTGAGGTGATTCTGCCTCGGGGAGAGACATATACATTCTGGGGTCGAGGCTTGAGCCAAGGACATTCCGACGCTATTCGCCATGTAGAGGGGGTGAAGGCCGGGGTGCAGTATACGGTTCCGGCCGAAGATGCGATTGCGCGCGTGCGCAGCGGCGAGCGGCCTCAGCTCACTACACGGGAAAAGCACGCCCGAGTCTGCTACGTGGTGCTCGAAGATGGTGCCGACCGCGAACGAGTAACGCAGCAGATCCAGACAATGCCGGACTACTTCGTGGACTACGACACCAGTGTGACGTTCATCAGCGAAGATGAATTGCGACGCGATCATGCGGCGATGCCGCATGGCGGTTTCGTCATCCGCAGCGGAGAGACCGGCGACGCCAATCGACAGTTGATCGAGTACCGTCTGCAGCTCGATAGCAATCCAGAGTTCACCGCCAGCGTCTTGGTGGCCTACGGACGAGCGACGTATCGGCTGAACCAGCGCGGCGACTTCGGCGCGAAGACTGTGTTTGACGTGCCGCCTGGACTGCTGGCCATCAAGTCGATGGAACAGTTAAGAATGGAGTTGCTGTAGTCCTGTAGATTACGAGTATCGTTGACCAGCTAATCCGCCCCCGATTGGCGCGAGAGCAATCTTGGAGTGCTGCGACTTGTCGTAGCTTTTCGGCTATAGCTGAGCGGCGGAAAGCGTGCCACGGGCAGGAGTGCCTTTTTTTATACCCCACGTCTTTTCACGAGCCTTTTCCCAATCGATTTTCTTGCGTCAGCTCTGCTCGCACTGGCTCCTCTCCCACTGGGAGAGGTCGAGCCTAGGCGAGGGAGAGGGCAAGCGCAATCTACATCTGTGCAATCCGTTAATCCGTTTCCGCCCTCCCCCTCGCCTAGGCTCG
>CAKQNH010000834.1 GCA_934255105.1 uncultured Pirellulaceae bacterium | reverse complement strand
CTCCAATAGCTACTCGCCGCGCCCGGATCATGCCGCAGCCCGTCAGAGCGGCGTCGGTCAAGCCGGTCCGCGTTTGCTCTTCGATCAAGCGATCGGCATAGCGTTTTTTATCTGAGAACTGCAGCGGGTCGGTGGGACGCAAGTGCTCATCCCACTGTTCGAACGTCCCTTCGTCCAGGACTTGTTCGATCCGTTCGATGGCAGAGACGTAGAAGTGGTACTGGCATTTGGGGCAAACATTCTGCAGTCGCTCCGCTTCTTTGCGATAGATGGTCGCGGAACAACCGGGGCACTTGACCCACACTCCATCGGGCACAGGTCGCTTGCGCGATATTGCCAGATTGCCCTGATCTGCTGCAGCGCCGATTTCCGCCGTGTGTACTTCCGCCATAGACTGATAATTCCGCGCTAGGGAATGGATAACATTCCCTGTAGTGTAGCCTAAACCGCCGCCAGGATCGACAGCGGTACCGCTGATTGTTGAGCCTCGACCAGCAGCGTTTCGTAGGTCCCGAAGTCGAGTTCGGATTTCCACAGATCGCCCAGGCTACCACCGACCAAGGCGTAACGCACGATCGCGGACATGGGCTGTGGGACCAACAAGCCGATTCGCCCGCCGCGATGGCGTTTCTTCAGCTTGGCAATCATCGCCGTGACCCGGGCGTGAGCTGCCTGAACCGTCTCGCCTTGGGGAGGGCAGACATCCGTCGGATGCTCTTGGAACTGTCGGTAGACCTTGGGCTGCAAACGCCGAACCTCCGATAGCAACTTGCCTTGCCACAGTCCGTGGTTCAAATTGCGGAGGCAGTCGAGCGACTTTTGCTTACAGAAATTTCGCTCACCGATCAATTCGGCCGATTGCACCGCCGACTCACATGGAGCCACGTACAAACAGTCGAGTTTGATTTCCGCCAAGCTACGCGACAGCCTTTCAGCTTGCGCTTCTCCCTCTGCACTGAGCGGTATATCCAGCGAGCCCTTAATGCGACCCTCGTGATCAAACGTGGTAGAACCAGGCCGAATCAACAATACTTCAATCATGCCTACTCGTCAAAAAATGAGAAAAGATCAACCGCGCAAAGCTGCGGTCAACTGCTCCAAGGCAGTCTGGTAGTTGGGCTGTCCGAAGATCGCCGAACCGACGACAAACAGGCTCGCGCCCGCCTGTCGACACTGGGCGATGGTCTTCAGGTTAACCCCACCGTCGACTTCAAGTAGTAAATCAGGAAAAGCTTTTTTAGCGTCGCTTAGTTTATCCAATGCCACAGGATTGAATGCTTGGCCTCCAAAGCCAGCATTCACACTCATAATTAGCAGCAAGTCGCAGAATGGCAAGGCCTGCTCGACCGACTCTAGCGAGGTGGCAGGATTGATGGCCAGCCCTACCCCGGAGCCCGTCGCACGAATCAGTTCCAGCGTGGCTGGCACATCCTCGGCCACTTCTGCATGTATAGTCAAGCAATCGGCACCCGCCTCAGCGAATTGCCGCACGTATTTTGAGGGCTCAGAAATCATCAAATGGACGTCGAGCGGCAAGTTGGTTAACTTGCGCACCGCAGCCACGATAGGCATTCCGTAGGACAGATTTGGCACGAAATGACCATCCATCACATCCAGATGCAATCCGCGTACCCCAGCGGCTTCAAGCAGCTCGATCTCGCGCTGCAAATTGCTGAAGTCGCACTGCAACAGGCTGGGGAGAATCACATGTTCCTCGCCCCTCAGTGACTGCAGGGCGCGTTGGCTTCGGGAGGTATCCATGGTGCCAATCTTTGATCGGCTGTGCAGGAAACGCAAGAGCCCTACCGGCCGTTTTTTATCTGGCGGGCACAAACTTCACCGTCCGCTGCTGCGAGCGCCGTCAAGGCTGGCTTTAACGGCGGTTTTTGGGGGCTTATGTTACCGC
>CAKQNH010000833.1 GCA_934255105.1 uncultured Pirellulaceae bacterium | reverse complement strand
CCGCTGGCGAGGCCAACGGCGAACAGTTGAGACAACTGCTCTACGTAGAACGATTGTCCCCAATCGTTCCGTGCGCAAGTCGCTGGCGGGGCCAGCGGCGAACAGATGAGACAACTGCTCTACGTAGAACGATTGTCCCCAATCGTTCGGTTCGCACGCCGCTGGCGGGGCCAGTGGCGAACAGTTGAGACAACTGCTCTACTAGGATTCATTCCCCTGGGCCTTTTCTATTGCCCGCACATAACCCATGGGCTGCGTGAACTTCCAGGGCCTGCGTGAACTCAGTGGGTTGAGTCAGCAGGTATCGGACCACGTCAGTGGCCGAATAGCTGGTCGCCTCAGGGGGCTGCATGAATTGCACGATGCTGGCTACCTCGTTGCCGCAGGTGACGATAGCTGGCTCCTCGACACCCCCCTTTCGAATTTGAGCAAAGCCAATATTCCCCAGTAGGCCATTGCAAATGCATTTGCGACCGACCGTATCTTCCAACTTGCCCCCTTTTTGCGTGTAAGCGGACACCTTCTCTCCGGGACAGCGCCAACCGATCGCGCCGTCGTCGCGGCGATAAGCTTGGCGTAGAAACCCTAGATCGCAAACTCGCTTACGCCCCTCGTAGACGGACCGCTCGGACATCGACCCAGCCATCTGCAAAACTTTGAATGGAAAGCCTGTCGGGGATGCTAGGGGATCTGTAAACACGTCAGCTTCGCCGCGCACGCACATCTCGATCACGCGACGCTTCAAATCCGCCTCTACCCCAGATTCATCGCAGAAGGCGAAGGCCGTACCCACCTGCACGCCGGTTGCGCCGCAAGCGATGGCCGAAGCAACCTGGTCGGGAGTCCCGTAGGAACCGGCCAACCAGAACGGCAGGCCCAGCGCTGCGATAGCCTCTAGGTCGACTGCATCGCGGTCCCCGTAAACGGGTTCGCCCCGTTCATTCAATTCGGCCTGGCCTCGCGGTGGCGCGTTGTGCCCGCCAGCAGTTGAGCCCTCGACGATGAACCCATCGACTCGACCGCTGGATTTCTTGGCCAACACGTTTGCCAAAGTTGCAGAAGCCACAATGGCTAGGAACTTCGGTCGCTCCAGCCACGGAACTGGTCCACCGCAAAATGAACTTGGATCAAAGCGGGTTACAAAATGATCGCTCGGCGTGGCACCGAGCACGTGCAGTGGGTACTCGACCGGCTCCCCGGCAGCCAATTGGTCCAAGACTCCAGGAACGGCGCGGGGGATGCCCGCCCCCATGAGCACATAGTCCACTCCCGCCAGCATGGCGCCGAACAGCGAGGGCAAGATGGGCGTTTGAATCTTCTCTAAGTAGTTGACACCAATCGGATGGCTGTGTCCCTCACCAGCCAAAAAGACTTCGACGAAGTTGGCTACGACGACCAATTCTAGCTGCTCTTGCGTCGGGTCCGCCGGCAGGATTACGGTAGCTGCGAAGGGAGCGTCATCGGCCTTTCCACCGGCAATGAAGTAGCGATCCACGATCCGCTGTGCCATGGCTGGAAATGGAAACTCCGCCAGGGCGCGACGCATATCTCCATTGGGATCCCCCGCTTGTAAGCGGCGCACTAGAACGGCGTCGATAGCGGTACCTGAAACGACTCCCAACTGCCCCGTGAGCGAAACGGCGCGAGCGAGTTTCCAACCCGAGACGGCGACGCCCATGCCGCCTTGAATCAGCAGCGGCAGGGGACGTTCTTCGATTGACAACATTTTGGGTGAGCTCCATGCAAAATATATAATTGGAATATTGTTCGATTGGATCGAGCGCGCAATTTCCAGCCTGGCAATCGCACTACACAGAAATACAGAGTAGCATTTCGTTAATTTGGGTCAAGCGGCTTTGGCCGCAGAGCATTTGCACGTGCCCCGCGTGCATTGGGTTAGGCAGTTTAGGCAATTAACAGGCTGGCAGCTTCGCGCGCTCTTGCTC
>CAKQNH010000832.1 GCA_934255105.1 uncultured Pirellulaceae bacterium | reverse complement strand
ATGTATCGATGACCACGGCGGTTGAGCACGTTTGGGCTGAACTAACAGTTTGGAAAAGCGGTTCAACATAGCTGGGTAGCAGGGCCACGAATAAGCGGCGGGAGGGTGTTTGAATCAAAATACTGGGGACCGTAGTGGGGGAGGGGGCTGGGTAACATCGTCGAGTATTTTGTAGCCGAAGTCGTCAAGGCTTTGGACCGACTGCGAGGAAAGGCCGAAAGTCTTGGCGACTTCCGCTACGGGCGGCTGTGAAATCCCCACAGAAAAATGCTTGACAACCTGGGATACTGGGAATGCAAAATCAAGACCGAGCGGGGCGCGGAACGCGAGTAAAAATGTTAGAATCGCGGTCCACCATACAGCCACAACCGCGCGCCGGTCAAGTATTCCCAGTGTCAAACTCGCAATAGTAGCTCTACTGGAGTTCCCAAGTCTTTGCCGATGACCATTTGCCGATGACCATTTGCCGATGAGTATGCAATCTACTAGTTTCGACGCCGCCCTCAGCAAATTTGGCTTGCAATCATTTCGTCCAGGACAGCGGGAGGTGATCGAGTCGATTGTGGCTGGCAACGACTGCATGTGCGTGATGCCCACGGGTGGTGGCAAGAGCCTGTGCTACCAGTTGCCGAGCGTGATTCGCCCAGGGCTGACGATCGTGGTGTCGCCGCTGATTGCTCTGATGAAAGACCAAGTCGACGGCTTGGGCCGGCGCGGCATCCCCGCCGCCCTGATCAACAGCACGCTGTCGCAATCCGAGCAGCAACAACGCCTGCAGGATGTGGCAGCGGGCAAGTATCAGTTGGTCTATGTGGCCCCCGAGCGGTTGCGGAACAATCGCTTTTTAGAAGCCATTCGCGCCACGCCGATCCAACTACTGGCGATCGACGAAGCGCACTGCATCAGCCAGTGGGGGCACGACTTCCGACCCGACTATGCGCGCATCGGCCGGTTTCGCGAGTGGCTCGGTGGCGTGCAAACGGTCGCGCTGACAGCTACCGCGACGCCGCGCGTCCGCGAGGATATCGTGAAGGTGCTCGGGCTGCGGAAGCCCAAGCAGTTCATGAGTGGCTTTGCCCGTCCGAACCTGCATTTTGGCGTGGTGACTCGTCCCAACGACCGCGAGAAGGACGAAGAGCTCGAAGGTTTCCTGAAAGGCATGCACGGTTCAGGGATTATCTATGCGGCGACTCGCAAACGCTGCGAGGCATTAGTTGAATGGATCGGCAGCAAGCTCAAGATTCCGGTGGGTGCCTACCATGCGGGTTTGATGTCCGACCAACGCCGCGTGATCCAAGAACGTTTTATGAAGAACGATCTGCGGATCATCGTGGCCACCAACGCCTTCGGCATGGGGATCGACAAACCCGACCTGCGATTCGTGATCCACTACAACATGCCCGGTTCGCTGGAAGCTTACTACCAAGAGGCGGGCCGCGCGGGACGAGACGCAGAGCAGTCGGTGTGTGTGATGCTGTATTCTTTCCAGGATCGGCATATTCAAGAGTTTTTCATCGACAACAACTATCCCTCTAAAGAATTGATTGGCAAAGTCTACGATTTCCTAGCGGCCCGCGAAGAGGACCCCATCGAGCTGACTCTGGAGGAGATCCGCGATGCACTGGGCGAAAACGTTTCACCCGAGGCGATCGGCAGCAGCTTGCAAGTACTGGGGCGAACAGGTGTGCTCGAGCGCTTGGAGATGGGTGGTGGACTGGCGATGGTGCGCATCGATAGCCAGCTTCCAACGCTGGTCGATCTGTTGCCGCGCGAAGCCCGCGTGCAGCGCAAGGTATTGCGAGTGCTCGAGCGGGCGGTAGGGGATCGTCGAGGCGAGCAGGTTTTCGTGCATCCGCGTTGGTTGTTGCAAGCCACCGAACTGGAGCGCGATCCGCTGCTTCGCGCACTGCGCGAGCTGTGCAAGCTAGATGGAGTCGACTATGTCCC
>CAKQNH010000831.1 GCA_934255105.1 uncultured Pirellulaceae bacterium | reverse complement strand
GCTCGATGCCGATTTTACTTATCTCAATCAAGAGCTGGCCGAATACTATGAGTTGCCCAATGTGCGCGGCAGTGAATTCCGCAAGGTGTCGTTAGCAGGCACACAACGGGTGGGGCTGTTAACGCACGCTAGCATCCTAGCGGTCACCAGCAATCCGACTCGCACCAGTCCCGTCAAGCGTGGCAAATGGATCTTAGATAACTTGCTAGCCAATCCGCCTCCACCGGCACCGCCGGGCGTGCCGGAACTGATCGAGAAAGGGGAGTTGATCGGAACGTTGCGCGAACGGATGGAGCAACATCGCGTCAACGCTGCCTGTGCGGGTTGTCACAAACTGATGGATCCGATTGGATTTGCGCTGGAGAGCTTCGATGCCGTTGGGAAATTTCGTCAGCTCGATGAAGGCCAGCCAGTCGATGCTAGCGGGACGCTTCCCGACGGCTCGGTCGTGCATGGCGCGAGAGACTTGAGAGCGGCTCTGCTGGAGAAAAACCGAGATCAGTTTGTGCGGTGCGTGGTCGAAAAAATGCTGACCTACGCGTTGGGCCGCGGCTTGGAATATTACGACAGATGTGCCGTGGATCAAATCATTGCAGAATTGGGAGAGCAAGACTCGAAATTTAGTATATTGGTCGAACAGATCGCACTAAGCGCACCCTTCCAAAAGATGGGCCAGCGCTGATCCGAACCCAGAGGGAGAACGGTGAGATGATTCGCAGAGTGTTTTTCCAGGGCAGAGTTTACTATCCCTAATATTCCCCTACAACTGAGGCAGAAATCATGTCCGCTCTCCGTAGCATCAGCCGACGCTCTGTGTTGCGCGCCGCAGGGGTAGCCTTTGGCTTGCCCTGGTTGGAAGCCATGCAGCCGGGCGCGCGCTTGCTGGCCGCAGATACTTCGGCACCTACTTCGCCACCACTGCGGTTGGCGTTTTTGTACGTTCCCAACGGAATGCACATGCCCCACTGGACGCCCGACAAACAAGGGGGCGATTTCGACATCAAGCCTATCTTGGAACCCGTGGCACACTTAAAGCAACACATCAACGTGTTGACCGGCCTTGCTTTGGATGGTGCGCGGGCGCACAAAGACGGTGCTGGCGACCACGCGCGCAGCGCGGCGGCCTTCCTAACCGGCGCACATCCCACCAAGACAGATGGAGCGGACATCCGCAATGGCCTCTCGATCGACCAAGCCATCGCTCAGGCAATCGGCCAGCAAACGCGGTTTGCTTCGCTGGAGTTGGGCATCCAGGGGAGTTCGCAGGCCGGGAATTGCGACAGTGGTTATAGCTGCGCCTACTCGTCGAATCTGGCCTGGCGCAATGAGACTAGCCCACTGGCCAAGGAGATAGATCCGGCGGCTGTGTTCGACCGTTTGTTCAGCTCGGGCTCGGTCGCCGAGGATGGCAAGACGAGCGAAATTCGCAAAAGCCACCGCAAGAGCGTACTGGATTTTGTGCTTGGCGACGCCAAAAAGTTGCAGCAGGATCTTGGGGCCGCCGATCGCCGCAAGTTGGACGAATACATGTACGCCGTGCGCGATATCGAAAATCGGATGATTCGTTCCGAGAAACTAGAGGTGGGCGAGGATGGTGTTCCGAATTACCCGCGGCCGGCGGGCGTTCCGCGAGAGTTGGACGAACACTGCAAACTGATGCTAGACATGTTGGCTCTGGCCTTTCAGACCGATTCAACGCGGGTGTCCACGTTCATGTTCGCCAACGAGGGCAATAACCGCGGCTACCCTGAATTGGGAGCTCCCGAGGGCCATCATGATCTGTCGCACCACGGCGGCAGCCAAGAAAAACAGGCCAAAATCGCCAAAATCAATCATTATTACACGCAGCGTTTGGCCTATTTCCTGGATTCGCTGGCCAGCATCCGCGAGGGGGAGGCTTCGCTGCTGGATAATAGCCTAATTGTCTATGGTAGTGGCATCAGCGATGGTGATCGACATAACCACGAC
>CAKQNH010000830.1 GCA_934255105.1 uncultured Pirellulaceae bacterium | reverse complement strand
GTTTAGTAGAATGGAGCCAGGCATTGGCCGCTTCACGCGCAACTGCTGGAGTCCAGGCTTTAGCCGCTTCACGCGCAACTGCTGGAGTACCCAACCTACGTTTGAAAAGGCCAATGTGCGGCTCATCGTCCTGTTGCTAACAATTTATTGCAGCATTTTCGCTGTGCTGCCGACGCGCGTTTGAGCTAAAATTAGATTGTCCAACCTTCTCCATACCGCCAGCCCCGTCCTAACTCACTAGCGGATCTCATGAAAGCTATCCTCCGATTATTGATGATCGCAGTAGCGTTAGCGGGTGTGAGCTTTGCTGCATACCGGTTGCCCAACTGGATCGGTCGTAGCCAGTCGGACGCGAATACGGCGGCGGTCTACACCGTCCAACGCCGCACGATCGAAGACCGCGTGGTTGAACGTGGGACGGTGGAGAGCCAGAATACGGTCTATGGTAAGTGTGAGCTTCCGGGTTGGCAGAATAAAATTATCTCCATCAAGCCCGAGGGAACGATTGTTAAAAAGGGGGAAGTGGTCGCACAGCTCGAGGCCGAAGAGGTCGATCGCTCTATCGCTGAGAAAGAGGTGGAGCTCAACGAAGCCAAGGGTAAATTGGAGCAGTCAAAGCAAGAACTCGATATCCAGCTCAACAAAGGCGAGAGTGACATTGCTGCGGCCGAACTGGAACTGAAGCTGGCCGATTTGGATTTGGAGAAATACATCGAAGGTGATTTCAAAGCCGATCAGGCCGACATGGAGCGAGCGATCAAAGAAGGGATGGCACTATTAGAAAAAGTGCGCGACGAACGTTACAACATCGAAACCCTGGTCAAGAAGGGCTACCGCTCTCCTCAGGAACACGGCGAGGTGCAACTGCGACAGGACAGCCTAGTGTTCCAAGTCGAGCGCGATGAACGGAAGCTCGACGTCCTGCAGACCTACGACTATAAACGCAAGAGCACCGAGTTCAAAGCCAAAGCCATCGAGGCCAAACGCAAAGTAGCCCGCGCTCTAACGACTGCTACGGCGGAGCGATTAAAGTCGGAGGCGGCCGTCGAAAACGCCAAAAACGCGGTGGGACTTTACGAACAACAACTCAAAGAGCAACTGGCAATCAAGGACAAGTGCACGCTGATCGCCGCGCAAGATGGTACCGTGGCTTATGCCAACGAGCGCTGGTACGACCCGTCGGAGCGCATCCGCGAGGGGACCACGGTTCGCTCCCAGCAGGACATCTACTATCTGCCCGACATGAACAACATGCAGGTCAAAGCTACCGTTCATGAATCTGTGGTCGATCGCATTGCCGTTGGGCAGAAGGCGACGATCCGCTTGGATGCCTTTTCAGACATGAAACTTCACGGGACCGTCTCGTATGTGTCGGAGTTAGCGTCTAGCAGTTTTTCCGACGCCAAAAACTACGATGCAAAGATCATTATCGAAACAATCCCCAGCGGGATGGCTATCAAACCAGGGATGACGGCCGAAGTGGATATCTTGGTGGGGACGTATGAAAACGTCGTGGCCGTGCCGATC
Source organism: uncultured Pirellulaceae bacterium (assembly GCA_934255105.1). Taxonomy (GTDB): domain Bacteria; phylum Planctomycetota; class Planctomycetia; order Pirellulales; family Pirellulaceae; genus Aureliella. The sequence goes on along the minus strand of CAKQNH010000830.1, from coordinate 460 downwards.
GGAGCCATCACCGAGCACTTCCAACGCACCTTTGTGTACGTGATGTCGGGCAACCAAGCGGAGCGACGAGGAGTCACGACGGGCCGCATGACGCATTCGTTTGTCGAGATCGTCGAAGGCCTGAATGCCGACGAAGTGGTCGCGCTGGATGCCTACCAACGCGGTACTGCAGACTTTGCCAATACCCAGCGTTCAGAAGACGACCCCCAACCGAACGGCGATGCACCGCCAGAAAGCTCTGCTCCTCCCTTGGCGACGAGCAGTACCGCAATAGGGGAAGCGTGATGCGAGTCGGCAATTTCCCCGCCATGCTGCACATGGCTGTGCGTGGGGTCATGATGCACAAACTGCGATCATTCCTGACCGTCTTGGGATTGGTCTTCGGCGTGGCCAGCGTAATTGTCATGTTGGCCGTAGCCGAAGGGGCCAGCCAGCAAGCTCAGCGCCAGATCGCCGCCTT
>CAKQNH010000829.1 GCA_934255105.1 uncultured Pirellulaceae bacterium | reverse complement strand
TCGCTTTCTTTATCTTGGTTTTGTCGCTGGGGCTGTATTTCTGCATGGTGCTCATCGGGCGTCGGCACTGGAGCGGCGGTAAGGACGGGAATGTCAAGTTCCTGCATTATCTCGGACGAATCATCGCCATGGTGCTGATCGTATTTTCGCTCAGCTACTTTTTGAAGAACAACGATTTCCTTCGCTACGATGCCACCGAGGGACAGGTCAGCTCGCTTAGCCCGACCACGGCGAAGGTCATCCGGCAACTCGCTCCCGAACGCCCTATCGTCATCGACGCGTACATCTCTGCGGATATCCCCGAGCAATACGCCAAGACGCGCTACGATCTGGTGACCTTGCTCAAGGAGTTTGAAGCGATGGCGGCCAGCCAGCGGGTCAAGCTGCAAGTGCGAATCAACGACAATATCGAGCCCTCCGGCGAAGAGGCTCTCCGCGCCAAGAAGCAGTATGGCATTGTCCCTCAAGACGTTCGTGTGCGCGAACGTGGGGCGTTTAGGGACCAAAAAGTATTGCTGGGAGCGGCAGTCCGCAGCGGGCTTTCCAAAGTGGTCATCCCGTTCTTTGAAAGCGGTATTCCTGTCGAATATGAACTGGTCCGCTCCATCAATACCGTAGCTCAGCCCAAGCGAGCCAAGTTGGGCATCGTGAACACCGACGCCAACTTTATGGGCGGCTTCTCGATGGCCGGTGGCGGCTTCTCGCAGATTCCCAAGCAACCCATTGTGGAAGAGCTCGAAAAGCAATACGAAGTGGAAGCGGTCGATCCCAGCACACCCATCTCGACGACTCAGTACGACGTGTTGTTTGTCGTGCAGCCTTCTTCGCTCAACCCCCAGCAGTTGACGAATTTGGTCGAGGCCGTGCGCGCGGGCGTGCCGACTGCGATTTTCGAAGATCCCATGCCCGCCGTCTACCAAGGTATCCCAGCCACGGGTGAGCCCAAGCAGCCGCAGAATAACCCCATGTTCGGTGGCGGCGGCGCTCCACCGGAGCCTAAAGGGGACATGCAGGCGCTGTGGAAGGTGCTCGGTTTGAGCATCCCCATGCAGTCGAGCATGAGCGGGATCAATCCAGACATCGTGTGGCAACAGTACAATCCCCACCCCAAGCTTGAGTATTTGACCAACGCCAACGACGAATGGCTGTTCATCCTGCAGGGGACGCAGGAGGGCGAAGACTACTTGACCGACAAGAGTCCCATCACGGCTGGCCTGCGCGAGTTGATGTTTCTGTACTCCGGTGCAGTTGAAAAGGAAGACAACCGCGATGATTTGACGATCACCAAGCTAGTTACCACACGGCCTAAATCGGGGCGCATTGGCTTCACGGAATTGCAAAACCAAATGCGTACTGGCAATCCGTCGACTGCGCAACTGCAGGTGCTTCAGGGCCCAGCCACTGGACCGCAAACGCTGGCGGTGTTGATCGAAGGTGTAGCGCCGGCGGAAGCTGCCAAGACACCTGCCGCCGCAGAACAGACGGCCCCAGCGAACAAAGACGCAGCGGACGAAGCTGCTGCGGACAAAGACGCAGCGGACAAAGACGCTGCAGACTCAACCGAATCGCCAGAGGCTGCTCCGGCGGCGCGGCCTATCAAGGCGGTGTACGTGGCAGACGTGGATTACATGCACCCGTTCTTCAGCGAGAACCGCAAACGGCCCGAGCAGTTCGAGGATCTGGATTTGCGCGTGCAGAATATTACCTTTGTGCTAAACGTGGTCGATGTTTTGGCTGGCGAGCTCAAGTATCCCGCCATTCGCAGCCACGAGCCGAAGCACATCACGCTGAGCTTGTTCGAAGATCAGGCGGAAGTGTACCGTTTGGAAGAATCGCAAAAGCAGAAGGACTACCAAACGAGCTTCAATAATGCGTTGCAAGAAGCTGAAGAAGAGAATCAAAAGTCGGTTGCCAAATTCCGCGAAAAAGTCGAACGCATGCAGCGCGAAGGTGCCCAGGACGCCAGCAAACAGCAAGAGCTGATTGGATTGATGCAACAG
>CAKQNH010000828.1 GCA_934255105.1 uncultured Pirellulaceae bacterium | reverse complement strand
AGCCCGCAATTACGCGGGCTTAGCGGCATTTCATGCCATCAGGTGCCTGGCTGTGCCAGACGCGGAATCATTCCCATTCAATGGTAGCCGGCGGTTTGCTACTGATATCATAGCAAACTCGATTCACTCCACGCACTTCGTTGATGATTCGGCTGCTCATGCGCGCCAGCAGATCGTAGGGGAGGTGACTCCAATCGGCGGTCATGAAGTCGTCCGTATTGACCGAGCGAATAGCGACGGTATTTTCGTATGTCCGCGCGTCTCCCATGACCCCCACGCTCTGCACGGGCAACAGCACCGCAAAGGCTTGGGACGTCTGGCGGTAAAGCCCAGCCGCTTTAATCTCGCTGACCACAATATGATCGGCTTCGCGCAGCGTGTTGAGCTTCTCTCGCGTCACCTCGCCCAGGCAGCGGACCGCTAGACCGGGGCCAGGGAATGGATGACGCCAAACCAACTGCTCAGGCAAGCCCAATTCCAATCCCAGCTTGCGGACTTCATCTTTGAACAAGTCGCGCAGTGGTTCGATCAGCTCAAATCCGAGCTGCTCGGGCAGGCCACCCACGTTGTGGTGCAGTTTGATGGTAGCGGCCGGTCCGTCCTTGGCCGCTCCACTTTCGATCACGTCGGGATAGAGCGTTCCCTGGGCTAGGTATTTGGCACCCGCGATTTTGACCGCTTCCTCTTTGAAGCAGTCGATGAACAGGTAGCCGATGCGGCGTCGCTTCTCTTGTGGCTCGGTGATGCCAGCCAGGGTTTCCAAGAAGCGATCTTCAGCGCGCACGATGTGCAAGTCGGCTTTGAAGTGGTTGGTGAATTCGGCTAGTACGGCCGCTTGCTCGTCCTTGCGCAGCAGCCCGTTGTCTACCAAAATGCAACTCAACTGCGAACCGATGGCTTTGTACAGCAGCGCGGCGGTAACTGCGCTATCGACCCCACCTGAGAGGCCGCAAATCACGCGTTGGTCGCCGATCTCTGCTCGCAGGCGTTCGATAGTTAACTGCGCAAAGTCGGACAAGTGCCACTGTCCCTGACACCCGCAGACATTGTAGAGAAAGTTGTGCAGGATTGTGCCGCCCAAGGGCGTGTGGGTCACTTCTGGGTGGAACTGCAAACCATACACCGGCAGACGCGTATGGCGCACGGCTGCAAATGTGCAGTTTTCCGTAGCTGCCAGCGGCAAAAATTCGCTAGAAACTTCGCTGACCTGATCGCCGTGGCTCATCCACACATCCATGCTGTCCGGTAGCCCGGCGAGCAAGCCCTCCGGCTTGTCGATCTTCAAGGTGGCTCGGCCGTATTCTCGCGACTGGCTGTGGCCCACTTGGCTACCCAGTGCTTGGCAGGCCAACTGCATGCCGTAGCAGATCCCCAGCACGGGTATGCCCAGTTCGAACACCCGTGGATCGCACTTGGGCGCCCCTTCGGCGTAGACGCTCGCGGGACCACCGGAAAGGATGATTCCGGCCGGTCGCTTGGCCTCGATCGCATCGGCGGACAAATCGTGACGAATGATTTCACAGTACACGTTTTGTTCGCGCACGCGTCGCGCGATGAGCTGTGCATACTGCGAGCCGAAGTCGAGCACGACGATGCGTTCTTCGGACAGTACAGTTGAGTTGTTGGGAGAGCTGTCGACCACCATCAATTCCTTAGTGGATTCGCCACATGAGCTGGGCAGGAAACCAAACTGCGAAGTATACGTCTGCAGGCCGGTTTTCGTTAGTCCCCCAGGGTACACTTAACGTGAAAGCTTGTCCTACGAAAGATATAAAATTTTGCAGAAGTCATTTACTCGCCAGTTGCGAAAGGCCGAGCGGCACCTGGTTGCGAGCGACAGTCGCTTGGCAGATTGGATGGCCGCGTGTGGCCGCTGCGAATTGGAGGTAGCCTGGGAACGTAGCTTGTACGAAGCACTGGTCCGAGCGATTGCGCACCAACAATTGCATGGACGAGCGGCAGCCTGCATCTTGGGCCGTTTGATCGAGGCCTACGGGCGGCGCGGCAATTCTTTTCCAACGC
>CAKQNH010000827.1 GCA_934255105.1 uncultured Pirellulaceae bacterium | reverse complement strand
AGGTACAGGTTCGACAACAGGCGTTTGGCCTCCGGCGAGCGACTCTCGTCGGGGATCTGCTTCAATAAATCTTCAGCTTCGCCGAGTTCACCAACCATGGCATGGAGCTGCGCCAGCCGCATCCGCGCAGCCTGGTTGCCGGCATCTTCGGCCAACGCTTCCGCAAGTAGCCGCTGGGCCTTGGGAAAAACTTCGTCGAACAATCCCTGATTGTCTGTGTGCTTGGCCAATTGTGCCAGTGCAACTGTATCTTCGGGATGCCGCGCAGCGGAGAGCTTCAACAACTGAACGGCTTCTGGAATTTTCCCCAACATTACATTCAGTTCGCTGGCGGCCAGCAGCACCGACCGCGGGACGCTGTCCCAGTCTTTGGCCTGCTCCGCATGATGCACCACGGACTCCACCAGCGAGCGGCTTTTTGGGGGAGGCTGTATCTGCAGTTCATGGAGTAGCAATTGGGCCATCAGCGCATGGGCGGGAACATAGCCGCGGCCTTCCTCTGGAGCGATTTTGGCGAGCAGGGGTTTGGCCTGCTGGATCGCCCCGCGCTGCGCCAGCGCCGTTGCGATAATAAATTGGCTGCGGTCGCTGGGCTGAAGTCTTTGCACGCGGCGAAACAACGCTTCGGCAAATGGTGAAACCTTAATCTGCACATCGCCCAGGGATTGCTCCGCTCCCGCAGCCTGCTTGGAAGTGGTTGAGTCTACGCTGGCTAACTCGCCAGTGGCTAGGCTGTCAATGGCTGATACGTCAGTGGTTGATACGTCAGTAGCGGGTTCGTCAGTGGCTGATTCGAGTGCTACGGTCGGCTCCCACTTGGCGACCTCTTCGTTGCCGCGCTCCAAGTAACGCTGGGCCAAGCGGCCACGATCGATCCAGCCACCGGCGGCAACAGCTAGCCCCAAGCCGGCTAGAAACAGGGTCGGCAATAGGTACAACAGCGTCCGCCGCCACTGGCGTGTGATAATCCAGTCGTAGACAAACCCCGCCCACGCTACCAACCAATTACCGGATGAAATTTGCATGCTCCCGCTCTCGAACTGATTTGCTAATCAAACTCCAACAACTACCCCTGGACGATGGAGTTGCTCAGTGTCCCAATTCCGCTGATGCGAATGTGGACCGTGTCGCCGGGGAGCAGCGTAAAATCGCTGTCGGGAATGATGCCCGTTCCGGTCAGCAGAAATGCTCCTGCGGGGAAGCTGTTGTCTCGCCCCAACCAACTCACCAATTCCTCAAAGCTGCGAGCCATCTCCGATACGCTGGTCTGCCCTGCGAACACCGACTGGCCGTCGCGCTGAATGTCCAGATGGATCTCTAGCGTTTCGCGCGGCGGCATGCTGTCCGTCAAGGTAATCCACGGCCCCAGCCCACAGCACTGGTCGTACATCTTGGCTTGAGGCAGATAAAGCGGGTTATCGCCTTCGATATCCCGCGAACTCATGTCGTTGCCGATCGTATAACCGACGATTCGCAAGTCGGGCGAGAGGACCAACGCCAATTCGGGCTCGGGGACATTCCAAGTGGCATCGCTGCGGATGCGGAGCGCCTCGCCGGTGCCGCGCACGCGATGCGGCGTGGCTTTGAAGAAGATCTCCGGACGCGGCGACTGATAGACGCGATCGTAGCACGAGGCCGCTGCTTCCGATTCCTCCATGCGCGCTGTCTGACTGCGCTTGTAGGTCACCCCGGCGGCCCACACCTCTTGAGTATCAATCGGCGGTAGCAGCCGCGCTTCTGCCAAGGCTAGCTGCTCGCCGGTGCTGTGCAAGCCATTGACGGCGGCTGATATATCGTCGGCGGCCAGTAGGGCGGCCAAGTTGGCATATCCGCAGGCGGGCAGATTGAGCACCTCAATCGAATCGCCGTCAATTCTACCAACGCTGACCAAACCACGTGAGTTTAACAATTTTGCAAGTTGCATAGCAGACCGGTCGATGTGATGTTACGGAGATGGAAGGAGAGCTCACGCCGTCCAACGTGTACAAGATGTATCAAAACGGTTTTAACTACAGGCTTCTACC
>CAKQNH010000826.1 GCA_934255105.1 uncultured Pirellulaceae bacterium | reverse complement strand
TGATAGACCCAAGTGTTGTCGCTCCAAACGTCTGTTCCTGAATAGTACGAGTTGTTATGGGCTGACTCCGTAATGACTGCAGACGCCCTGGAGTAGCCATTGGACTGCGTAGTTGGTTTGTCGTACGCGCCGCTTCCTGCGAAGTCCCACTTGCTGTAGCCATCGAATGTGCTTGAACCAGACCTCGAGAGCACCCACTGCTTTCCACCGCTAGTTTTTGGCTCTAAGGTAAGCGCTTGTTCGTAGTCCCATTCCGAGTGGTCTAACTTCGAGGCGTTGGCTGTACCATGGATCGTACCTGCGCCACTATCGAACGATGAGCTGTAGGCCCCTGTGGCGTCGGAGGTGATTGTTTCGGATCCCGTACCGCTGCCAGTGCCGCCTCCAGTCGTAAGTTTAAACTGGCGCTGGGACACTGAACTAGCGCGGGGACACTGCTGCTTGTCGCGGAGCTTAATACCAACTAGCAACGTGCAGTGGCCCCAATGTCCCCCGCTACCTCGATTCCATTGGAGAAGGTCGCCGAGGCCCAAACCCCTGCGTCTTCATTGTGCGTTACAATGATCGCATGACATCTTCAGAGAACCAAGGCAGCCCTGAGCAGACAACGGCGTCCACGCGAGACGAACGCATCCAGTCGCCCCATGATCGGCTGATCAATCAGACGTTGCAGCAGGCTGAGGCGGCCCGCGACCTGCTGGCTCGTCATCTGCCAAGCGAAGTCGTTCAGCACCTAAAACTCGGCACGTTGGTTCCGGTCGACACCAGCTTCATTGATCGCAACCTCAGGCGTCGGTTTGCTGATCGGCTGTTTGCGGTCGAAGTGTCTGATGAGATCGTTCGCAGCCTAAGGATGCGGAGCAACAGCATCAATGTCCTGGTGCTGATCGACCACAAGAGTACCGATGAGCCGTATGTGTTAGTCCAGATGCTGGGGTACATCGTCCGCATTTGGGAGAACGCTTTGGCAAATGGCCAGCCGCTGGTCCCGATTATTCCGTGGGTGATCTACAATGGAGTTAGTCCTTGGCGCGCTAGCCGCAGCTTGGCAGAGCTAATTCCTGTACCGGCAAGCTGGAAACGTTACGTGCCAGCGCTGGAGCTGTCGATTCTGGATGTCAGCCGCATGGAAGATGCGGCCATGGTGGGCGAACCGATTTTGCAAGTGGCGTTGACGCTGTTAAAATACGGCAGAGCGCCAGAAATTGACGCCGTGCTACGGTCTTTGTTTCACGTGCTTTCTCAGGTAATCCATCCGCAGCAGGCTAAGGATTTACTTGATACGATAAGGGTCTATGTGATGAGTGTGAATCCGGTGGTAGGTGAAGAGAAGATGAACGAACTAGTCTCAGAATTCTGGCCCGTCCAGCCAGAGCCCGGCTCGGTTGCCGACCAATTGATCAAAAAGGGCGAAGCTCGCGGTGAAGCACGCGGTGAAGCACGCGGTGAAGCACGCGGAATAACTAAGGAAAAGGTAAACACAATTCGCATTCTTCAGTCGATCTTAGGCGTTCCGGAATCTACCGATGACGAGCTAGCCGACAAGACTCTGAGCGACTTACAAGCGACGATCGAAGCGCTTCGAAAACAGATTGGCAATCGTCCCAGCGAGTAACAACGCGAAGCGGGAGCAGTCCCCGATGGGTGCAGTCGGGGTTCGACTACTTATAGCATGGCCGATGCGCTGGCGCTGTCCGCCCTACATAGCGAATTTTTTCCCTGCGAAGTGCTCGACAAATATCTTCGTATTATTGGCTGACGCGCTCAACGCCAGCCAACCCATTCCCCGCAAACTCGCCAGTGTTCCCACGCTAAACTGGCCGGCCGAAGACGACAGTCTCAAAAACCGCCGGCAGCCAGAACAAGGGCTCGCCGGGAATTGCTGGTCCCTGCCGTTGATTGTGACGATGGCACGGCCACTTGCCCGATGCTTGCGGTACTTAGGGACCGCTGTAGATAACTTCGGCATGCGAAAACGCCTCCCTTTGAAGCACAAAACGGTATATACCGTTTTGCGCCTATCTGGAAACG
>CAKQNH010000825.1 GCA_934255105.1 uncultured Pirellulaceae bacterium | reverse complement strand
ATCTTCACCTGCCTGAAAAGTCACGATGTGTTTGCCGTTGATCAATTCAAAGTCGTCCGTCGAACCGTCCGCGTAGTGACGACGAACGATCATGCTGGTCGTTTCATCCTTGAACCGTGGGTAGGCAGCCCAGGCGACGCCTCCCAGCATGTGAATCGTTGCCACATTTCCAGCGCAATCAATACTGACCGATTCAGGCAACGTGCTGGGGAAGCGAGACGATTGACTTTGCAAGCCGATGATGTTGGCGATCCGATCTCCCTGAGGATCGACCAATTCGAATGGAACGCCTTCGACCTCCACACGCCCGTACGTGTCCAGAACGAACTTGTCCCCAGGCCGGCCACGGAGCCCAGGAAGACCCTTCTCACTGTTAAGCGTCGCAACGCCGGAGATATTCAACGGTGCGTACTTGCCACGTTTTGCAAGAAACGACAACAGATCCGCCATTTCTTCTCGGCTGATCGAGCTCTCAAACCCCTCCGGCATCAGTGATTTGTCAGACGAAGTCAGTTGCTCGATGTCTTCACGAAGCACCAGCTTTTCAGTCCCTTGCGTGTCGATGATGCGCAGCGAGTTTGCTGACTCACCGGCTAACATTCCCGAAAGCACGTTCCCGTCGACGGTCAGTATCTGATAGACGCGAAAATTGTTCTCGACACTTCGCGACGGGTCGAGGACATTCATCAAGATCTCTTCTTTGGGATGAACCGCCATGCCTGTCAAGTTGGGGCCAATCTCCTTTCCGATTTCTCCATGGATATGACAAGCCGCGCAGTGTTTTTTAAACATTGCCAAGCCGTTGATCACGTCGCCTTTCACTTCAGCGACTGGCAGCCACTGGTCTACGAGCACTTGGCGATTGGAGGTCACCAGCGCGCCTTGCGTTTCCATCAGTTCTTTCGCGCGTTCGGATATCGACGACGTGGGATGGTTCAGCAATGCTTGGCGTTGATCCAACTGCAGATCATTGAACTGCACCTGGCCATCAGCGATGGCGTCTAGCAAATCCTCGGTGCCATCGGCTCGGGAGAGTAGCAATGTCAAAATCTGACTACCCAATCTCGGGCCGAGCGATTTCTTTAAGTCCAACAGCGCTTCGGAAAGTCCATCCACACGCGCGGATTGCAGCGAACTCAAAGCCGCAATCCCGATTTCTGGCGCCAGTTGTGGAGTGAAAAACGTATCGACCGCATCGAGAATCTTGGGGCTCGTCGGTGCCAGCCGAATCGCTTGATCCCAGGCACTCAAGCGGTTTACCGAATCGGCATCCATGTCCATAGCGGTCGCCATCAGCTCGTCCTGAATCTCGCCGACGATCTCACCTAAATGCGTGATCGACCATTTATCAGCGACCGCCAGGATTGCCGCTTTGCTCTCGACCGAAGTCTCATTGGCCAAGAACTGTTCGCGAACGATTCGCTGTGACTCTTCGGGAAGATTCAAAACCAGATCTCGTGGCCAACCTTTCGCCAAGCCTTCCCACACGGTGACGGCAAGCGGAGATTCGGGCGATATTTCAAGCAGTTGGTCAATTTGCTCAGCCGTCGGTTGGCTTCGAGCCACATGTTCCGCCAAGACCGAGATCCGTTGTGTTAGCGAACCGGCTGCCGCCTGATCGGCTTTGCTCAGCGCCACGATCGCCGCAGCGGGATCGGTCGACGCCGCGGAAGTCCAAGCGTCCATCAAAACGCTGTCGTCTCCTATCGAAGGCACCAAGCCAGCGAGTTCATCACCACTGATTGCATGGGTGGCCTGTCCCTCGGCGACTCGCAGCAAGACCGTCAATCGTACTTTGGGATCAACGTCATTCTGCAGTCCCTCGTCGATCGCCGCAGCGACTTGCTTATCACTGCAACTTGCAATAGCCGCATGGCGGACGGGGCTGGAACTATGACGGAATCCAGCTTCGCAGGCCTTTGCCAACGCGGTTGCCGCGGCAGCACCTCCGGTTTCAGATAGACCAGCCAGAGTCCAAATCGCGTGCATGGCTGCGGGGTTCAAGCCGATCTCGTCCACTTGATCGCTGTTGACCAAGTCTGACAGCGAGC
>CAKQNH010000824.1 GCA_934255105.1 uncultured Pirellulaceae bacterium | reverse complement strand
GGATAAACTATGATAGAACCGGTTGAAGCTGCTGGCAGCGAACGGTCGAAACTCTTGGCGAGTTCCGCTACCTTTAGCGACTAAGTTAATGGTCGAAACTCTTGGCGAGTTCCGGTACCTTTAACGACTCAGCGAACGACACAGCTTGCTACAAATTCAAATGCTCAAACCAATATTGCCACGGATCGCGTAACGGGACTAAGCCTTAGATGAGTGAACTGCATCACGAATGCGGAATTGCGGCAATTTACCACCTGCCTGGGGCAGCCCCCAGCCCATTGTGTCCCGACCAGGGACCACATGAGATCACTAGGCTGCTGCCGCGTATGTTGCAAGACATTCAGAATCGCGGGCAGTTGGCGGCGGGTATAACCACCTACTCGCCCGATCGCGCCAATCTGTTGGATACCTACAAGGATATTGGCACGGTAGCCGAGGTCTTTCGGCTCTCGCACCGCGGCAAGAGCGAGGCCTTGATGGAAGAGTACGCTGGGCGAGCAGGCATAGGGCACGTCCGCTACGCCACCTGTGGCAAAGAGGATCGCAACTACGCGCAGCCGTTTGAACGCCAGCATATCCACAAGCACAAGTGGTTCAGCTTTTGTTTCAACGGCCAATTGGCTAACTATGCGGAGCTGCGCGCCAAGCTGATGCGAGAAGGTGAGCACCATTTGGCACGCGACACGGATACTGAAATCATCATGCACGAGCTGGGACGCGAGCTTTCCAGCGGTCAGCCAGGGCGCGATATCGGCGATGTGTTTGCCAAAGTGGCCGCGCAGTTCGACGGCGCATACAGCCTAGCGTTTCTCAACGCTCGCGGCGAGCTGCTACTAGCCCGCGATCCTCTGGGACTCAAACCGCTGTGCTACGCACTGGAGGGGCCGCTGTTCGCTGCCGCCAGTGAAAGCGTGGCACTGCTCAACCTGGGATTTGAACCCGACAGCATTCGTTCACTGTTGCCGGGACATCTAATTGTGGTCCGCCCCGAGGGGGTCAAAGTCAAGCAGTTCGCCAAATCGAACCACACCGCCCACTGCTTCTTTGAATGGATCTATTTTGCCAACGTGGCCAGCACGCTCGACGACCGCAGCGTCTACCTGACCCGCACGCGTCTGGGAGAAGAGCTGGCTCGCATGGAAGTAGCAGACAACCGCGTGCCGTTGGATCGAGACACCATCGTCGTCCCCGTTCCCGATACCAGTAAGGCGGCCGCCGACTCGATGGCATTCGAATTGGGGATTCCCAGCCGCGAAGGGCTCATTCGCAACCGCTACAGTGGGCGGACCTTTATTGAAGGTGGCAAAGCACGCATGGCCAAGGCGGCCAGCAAGTACACGCCCCTGCGCGAAGTGCTGGAAGGCAAACGGGTGTTCTTGGTCGAAGATTCTATCGTCCGCTCCACGACCATGAAGGTTCTACTCGACCGCATCCGCACGGTGGGCGGTGCCAAGGAGATCCACGTTCGAGTCGCCTGTCCGCCAATTATTGCCCCCTGCTTCTACGGCATAGACATGTCGACCGTCGACGAACTGTTTGCGCCGAAATTTCTCGACAACGGCGATCTGACGGAAGAATCACAGCAACGTATGGCTGCCGCCTTGGGCTGTGATTCATTGCGTTATCTGCCGGTCAGTGCGATTTCCCGAGCGTTAGAGATGTCGGAAAATCAGATCTGCCAGGCTTGCATCACAGCCAACTATCCCACCGAACATGGTCAGCGACTGTACAACATCGCACTTCAAAATGCGGGGCAAGTTGCTCAAAGCGATGGCAGAACTTACGAAGCCAGTGTAGCTGACAGCGCAAACGTAAGTTAACAAGTCGACTGGATCTCGGCGGCGAGTGTTTACACACCCAGCGGTCGACGCATACAGGTCGCCGAAGCAAGCTTGGCAAGTGCTCTGTCCAGACTAAGTCTTGGGGTTGCAGCTTTAATTGTAGAACGGTTGTCCCAACCGTTTCCCGAAGCAGTTGGGACAACGACTTTGTAGAACGATTGTCCCAACCGTTTTCCGAAGCAGTTGAGACAACGACTTTGTAGAACTGTTGTCC
>CAKQNH010000823.1 GCA_934255105.1 uncultured Pirellulaceae bacterium | reverse complement strand
GACCAGTTCGAGCGGGTCATCGTCATCCTTCATGCGATCGGCCAGCTTCTTGCATTGCTCTTTATTCGTGTGGTGTTTGGCGAGCACCGGACCGTCGCTGGATGCGGCAGTCATGACGAATTTGATTTTGCCCTTGTCGAGGTCGTCGGAATGCCACGTAGGACGCAGTTTGATGAGTTCTTGGTATAGCTCGGCAGCTATGCGCCTAGACATGCTGACAATCATTCCCTTGCCCATCTGGACCGATTGCCTGGCCTCGAAATGCTGCACGATATCCTGCGCGATATTGCGGATGCGGTGCTGGCTGCCAATCAGGGCCTCCATTCGGGTCCATTTGGCCTTGGCCTTTTGCGCATCGCTCAAGTCGCGCTGGTCGAGTTCCTCGTCCAACTGCTTGATGAGCTGCTTGCCCTCCTCGCTCAACGCAACTTTCGCGAGTCGGCTTTCGTAGAAAATGCGGACCGTCGCCCCATCCTCGACCGCTTGGGCAATATCGTAGATGTCGACGTAGTTGCCGAACACTGCGGGAGTGTTGACGTCGGTCTTTTCAATGGGAGTGCCGGTGAAGCCTAGATAAGTTGCGTTGGGCAGAGCATCGCGTAAGTATTTTGCAAAACCGTACACGATCTTTTTGCCGACTACGTTCCCTGCATCGTCTTTGACGTCGACGTGCTTGGCCTGGAAGCCGTACTGCGTGCGGTGAGCTTCATCGGCGATGACGACGATGTTCTTGCGGGGACTCAGCTCTTCGTAGACGTTGCCTTCTTCGGGTTGGAATTTTTGGATCGTCGAAAACACCACGCCCCCTGCAGAGACACGGAGCAAGTCTTTGAGCTGATCTCGATCTGCCGCTTGCACGGGGTCTTGCCTGAGCAATTGCTTGGCAGAGGCAAAGGTATCGAATAGCTGATCGTCCAAGTCATTGCGGTCGGTGATGACCAAGATCGTAGGGTTGTCCATCGCCAAGACAATCTTGCCGGTATAGAAGACCATCGACAGTGATTTCCCAGACCCCTGCGTGTGCCAAACCACGCCCGCCTTGCGGTCACCACGCGGTTGCTGCTTAACGCCTGGCAGGTTGTATGACTCTGGCGTTTCCACTACGGGCTTTGTCGCATTGGCGGCTGTAACGGATGGCTCCGCTTGCAGGTCTGCGGCTCGCAAGGTGGATTCGACCGCGGCATTGACAGCATAGTATTGATGATAGGCGGCGAGCTTCTTTACAATGGTGATGCTCACGATCTTCGTCTTTGAATCTTCGCGCTTGCCCTTCTCGAACACGATGAAGTGTCTGATGAGGTCGAGTAGCGTGGTCGGGTTCAGCATTCCCGCGATCAGCGTTTCAAGCTGGCTGGTCAGTGGGGAAGCCTCTGTTTTTCCGTCTGCCGTCTTCCAGGACATGAACCGCGAATAGCCCGCCGAGATGCTGCCAGCTTTGGCGTCCAGCCCATCGGAGATGACTGTAAAGGCATTGGTCGTGAAAAGACTGGGGATCGTCGCTTTGTATGTTTCGATTTGATTGAAAGCCGAACGAACCGTCGCGTTCTCGTCGCTGGCATTTTTGAGCTCGATAACGACCAAAGGCAAACCGTTGACGAAAAGGATCAAATCGGGGCGTTTGTTGGTGTGGTTCTCAACCACGGTGAATTGATTGGTGACCAGGAAGTCATTGTTCAGCGGGTCGTTAAAGTCGACGAGCCACGCGCGGTCGCCGCGTTCGTCACCATCCTTGTGGGTCGAGACTGGCACACCTTCGGTCAGCAGTCGGTGAAATGCCTCGTTGTCAGACAGAAGTTCAGGCGATCCGATCCGCAGCACTTCTTTCACTGCGGCTTCGCGCTCCGACGCCGGAATGTGCGGATTAATTCGCGAGACAGAGGCACGCAACCGTTCTTCCAAGATCACGTCGCCATAGTTCGCGCGCTCGGGAGCCGTGCCGTCGAACGCGATCGCGCCACCGTGTAGGTATTGGTAGCCGACAGCTTCGAGTCGCTCGATGGCCATTTCCTCGATCGCGGATTCGGTGAGTCTGGTTGATGTCATTTCGCGTCCCAGTGCCGGAATA
>CAKQNH010000822.1 GCA_934255105.1 uncultured Pirellulaceae bacterium | reverse complement strand
CGGAAACTGATTGCCAGGCGGTTCCAGCCGTTGATGGCTACGATCGCCATCGTCAGGTCAACCAATTCTCGTTCATTAAAGCTTGCGCGGGCGAGCTCGTAGACTTGATCGGGAACATGGCCATCGGCAACTTGAGTGACCGCTTCGGTCCAGGCCAAGGCGGCGCGTTCACGCTGCGTGAAAAACGGCGTCTCGCGCCACGCGGTTAGCGCATACAGCCGCTGTTCAGTCTCGCCGCTGGCGCGCGCATCCTTGGTGTGCATATCGATACAGTATGCGCAGCCGTTGATCTGCGACGCTCGAAACTTTACCAGCTCGAGCAGGCTAGATTCGATCAGCCCGGCGTGCACGTACTTCTCTATGCCCCACATGGCTTTCAGCGCCTCGGGAGCAACCTGAGCGTAATCGATGCGTGGTGCCATGCTCTCAGTAGTGTCGCTGCTGGTCGTCATCGTGATCTCCTTTTAAAACAGGCTCTCGAAATGAGTGCTTCTTCCCTCTCACATTTATGGTAGCCGATGTCGCCAGAGTTGGGATTATCCAAGTGGCGTCCAAGGTCTGGCGACTTCGGCTACAAGAGTCCAAAGTCTGGCGGCTGCGGCTACGATTCGCATACAATTTCACCCATCACCAGAGTCGATGTTCGACTCGGTGAATTAGCCTCTACTCGCCCGCCTGCCGCAAGTTTATCGAGTAGGAGATGCAGGTAGATGAGCCCCTTGACCGATCGCCAGCGCTCGAGCGCCCGCGCAACGGTTTCATAGTTGAGCTTGTCGGTCGACCCCAACCACTTCTCCAGATTATTGCGAGCCCCCACGTCGTCGCCGGGAAACACGTGCAGTCTTCCCAACCCGCGCAACAAAGCATACTCGGCCGTCCACCGCCCGACCCCTCGCAGACGCTGTAGTTCCACGAGCGCAGCCTGATCGGAACGTGCGTGCAAGGTATCCAGGTCAAACTCGCCAGCGCGTATCAATGCGGCCAAACTCAGCAGGGCCGTCGCCTTCTGGCGACTAAAGCCAATCGCTCGCAACTGCTCAATGTCGACTTCGAGCATGTCGTCCGACTGTGGAAACGCATACTGGATCGCGTCCAAGCCAGCATGTGACTGGCCTTCGAATCGCTGGCCGAAATTTTCCGCGAAACGGTTGAGCAATTGAATGCCAGAGGCCAGCGAGAATTGTTGGCAGGCAATGGCGTTGACGAGACATTCGAATCCCGTTAGAAACCGCGGCGGCTTCATTCCTCGAAACCGCTCTGCCAGCACCGCGAGCTTGGGCTGGCCATCTGCAAAGTCGTAAAAACTACTCAAGTCCAGACGAATGCCCAGCAATCGCTCAAGCGCTGCAGTTGCTAACACTCGCGATTCGGGAGAAGTTTCATCGCCATGCAGTCGCACCGAAAGTCGTGGCGCGGCTGGGCCGTCGAGCTGAGTCACTTCAATCAATAGCGGCTTGCCATTCGTGGGCAAGACGCGACGATAGGTGCTGCCATCCCAGCGGTCGACCTGGTTTTCAAATCGTCTGCGCAATGTCCAAACCGTCAGGTCTAAGCGAAATGGGGGGCGCGGTTTGAGGATAAAAGGTTTCACGATGGTTTCTACGATTGCGATGAACTAATCCGAAGCAAATATCTCAGCCAGGATTTCCTGGGTGCGGTCCTGTGAATGCGAGCTGACCGAGATGTGGCACACGCTTGCCGCCTCAGCCGCCGCTGACGTCTCTTCAACGACGCTCTGCACGATCACGCGCGCGTCACGCACGCTCTCCGCCACGTCGATCAATTGCTCGATCGAGCCAGGGAAACGGCGGCTCGCTTGGTAGACTCCCTCGTGCAACCCCTCCTGCCGAGCAATGATCCGCGAGGCCATCAAAAATGGTGTGATCCCGGTCAAACGCGGATTCACATCAACCAGGAAGAAGCGGTCTTCTGAATCTCTTAAAACATCGACGCCCACCAGTCCGAAGTAGCCGCGGCGATGGAGATACTCCCCCACAGGTTCTACGATCCGGCAGAGACTATCGAACAGTTCATGCTGCAAGTGGGCTGAGAATGTGCCGCCACACC
>CAKQNH010000821.1 GCA_934255105.1 uncultured Pirellulaceae bacterium | reverse complement strand
GCTAAGTACACAACGCGGGCCGAGTCTGTTAAGATTTTGGTCAAGGCTCTGGCCCGTCTCTTCAGTCCGCCTTTCTTCCTATCATTAAAACCCCAAGGAATGCATTCATGTTCAAAGCTGTCGGCAAGTACTTTCGCGCAGTGTGGTATTTGGTCACGTTTCGCGTCGACAAAGCCAGCGAGACGCTACGCATGAACCCCGGTGTTATCTCAGCCAACTACGATCGTGTGATCGAAGAAAAACGCAAACGCTTGAACCAGTACAAGGATGCGATCAGCTCCATGATCGCTCAAGAGGAATCGAAGAAGGACAAGCTGCGTTCGTTGACTACCGACATCGAAAAGCTAGAAAAGTTGCGTTCGGGAGCAGCCTCCAAGGCTAAGAGCCTGGTAGCCAAGTACAACGGCGATGTTGAGGCGGTTAAAAACGACCCCGACTATCTCAAGTGCCAGTCGGCTTTTAAAGACTTCTCGAGCACGCTGTCAGAGAAACAGCAGCGGGCCACGGAGATCGATGAAGACCTGAAGCAGTTGATAGCCAATGTCAATGGACACAAGACGCAGATCCAGGGGCTGATGCGCGATCTGGAAAAGCTCAAGGAGGAGAAGCACGATGCCGTGGCCGATGTGCTCTCAGCTACTGAGGAAAAGCAAATTGCCGACATGATGACAGGGCTCTCCAGCGATCGCTCCAGTGAAGAGTTGCGAGAGCTGCGCGAAGTTCGCGGCAAGGCGCGTGCCAACGCACGGGTCAGTCGTGAACTGGCCGGCATGGATACCAACCGAGCCGAGGCCGAGTTCCTCGAGTACGCTCAGACCAGCCAGGCCGACGACGAGTTCGACGCGCTCATCGGTTTGTCTCAAAAGGAATCGCCTCCCCCAGAGCAACGTGAAACCAAGATTCCCGAAGCGTAATTGTTAAACCAGAAACACCTGACACGCACTGCCTGTGGTTGGCGGCTAAGCAACTTTGGACCGCTGCGACTCGTCGTAGCTTTGGGGCTGTAGTTTCGCGGATAGGCGGTGAATTTTTAGACTCGCAAGCTTTTAATGGTAGCGGAAGTCGCCAAGACTTTCGGCCATGGGGGCTACCGAAACTCTTGGCGAGTTCCGCTACCCCTAGTATCGAAAGGTGACGTTTAAACTAGTATCGAATTGAAATACTGCAACTCCCGGGCAATCCCGCTGGCCAGATCATCTTGGGCCAGCTCCTGTGGGAGCACGGTCCAAGCGTAGGTCTCGACTTCGTAGTGGCCAGTAAACCATGGCGCACCTCCCGTGGGATCACTTTGGTGCTGCTGCAAATACGCGACAGCCTCGGCGATGTCGCTCTGCGTGGTTTGCAATTGACCAAATTGTTCGACAAAGATCGGCACATGGAAGTGTATGCGCCACGGACGAGTGGGAAAGTTGCCTGTCGATGAGTTGCTCTCCGACAAGCATTCTGCCGGCAGATGGCGCTGCAGTGCCTGTGGTAGGTCGTCCAGCATCCATCGCCGCCCCCCTGCCTCGCTCTGCTCGACCACCTGATGCAAAAACTTGGGTTCGTCCAGAGCCTTCAACTGGGCAGCCATGGCGGCTTGCCGCTGTGAATCCCCCACGCATTGATCCCAGGGAACGTGCACGGCCGACGATACTTGCACCTTGCCGACACGCATGCCCGCTTGTCGATAGCCTGCCAGTACCTTGGCCTGCGACTCAAACATCACGCCGCTATGGCAGATGTCGTGGCAGACTGTCAGGAAGCGGCGAGCCACTTCGCGGTCTGGCCCGCTGAATAAAAAGTGTTCGAAGAATTCAACCATATCTTCCGCCGCGCTGAGCACGCAGCCCGGCTCAGCCTCGATAGCCAACACGACTTCGCGACCCCGTTGTTCGCTCAGTCGCTCGAGGAACTTGGCAACTTGTAAGAGATTATCCGCCGCTGTCTTCATCGACTCGGCGTTCCACGGTGCATGCGGCCAACCCAGCGGCAAAGTGGAGATGGAGCCCACGCCGCCATCGGGCAAAATGGCTTCTAAGATCTCTGCTAGATAGAGCGTATATCGCGTGCGCGTATCGCAAGTCCACGTC
>CAKQNH010000820.1 GCA_934255105.1 uncultured Pirellulaceae bacterium | reverse complement strand
GATTATACCCAGGGGCCCGAGGTCGCGTGGCAGAAGATCTGCGACCTAAAATTGGTCGGCCCCGTGGGGAAAGAGTTCAAATACTCCGATGTCAATTTCATCGTGCTGGGCAAACTGATCGAGCACCTGTCGGGATTGAACGAGAACCAGTTCAGCCACAAGTATATCTTTTCCCCCCTGCAGATGACCGATACGGGCTTTTTGCCCAGCGACTCACTAAAACTGCGAGCCGCACCAACCGAGCAACGCGATGGCCAGTGGATTCAAGGAGAAGTCCATGACCCGCGCGCGTTTTTATTGAATGGTATCGCTGGCCACGCCGGTCTGTTTTCTACCGCCGCCGATATGGCGATCTACGCTTCGACCATGCTGGCGGGTGGCGGTCGCAGCATCGACGGCCAGCGCGTTGAGATCCTGGCACCTAAAACCGTCGAGCTTATGACCGCTGCCAACAGCGTCTCCAGCGGCGTGCGCGGGCTGGGCTGGGACAAGCAGACGGGTTATTCAAGTAACAAAGGAGATCTGCTCAGCGACCAAGCCTTTGGCCACGGCGGCTTTACGGGAACGGTCCTGTGGATGGATCCCCAGAGCGATTTGTTCTTCATCTTCCTCAGCAATCGTGTACATCCCAACGGCAAGGGATCTGTCAATGGTTTGGCAGGAGAGATCCTCAACGTGGTAGCCTCCTCGCTGATCAAAGACGATGCTGCGACCAAAGGGCAAACTGTAATTCTGCCAGCGGTGGAGTTGGGGATCGATGTTTTGGTCCGCGATAACTTTAAACAGTTGGCTGGCCAGCGCGTCGGATTGATCACCAACCACACCGGCCGGGAACAGGATGGCCGCTCCACGGCCGAATTGCTGCAGTCGGCCGAGGGAGTGAGTCTAACCGCACTTTTCAGCCCCGAACACGGCTTCGAGGGCAAGCTGGATGTGGCCAAAATCGACGATGCCCAAGATGCCCAAACTGGCCTGCAAGTCTTTAGCCTCTACGGAGCGACTCGCCGACCGACCGCTGAGATGCTACAGAATGTGGATACCGTTGTGTTTGATATTCAAGACATTGGCTGCCGCTTCTACACTTACATTTCCACCATGGGTGAAGGCATGCGAGCTTGCGCCGAGCATGGCAAACGCTTTGTAGTGCTCGACCGACCCAATCCAATCAACGGCACCGATATGGCCGGGCCCATGCTCGACGCGGGCATCGAGTCCTTTGTCGGCTACCACCATCTGCCGGTCCGGCACGGCATGACGATCGGCGAACTAGCTAAGATGTTCAAGGCTGAGTTTAAGCTGGAACTGGACCTGCAAGTGATTCAGTGCGAGCAGTGGCAGCGCGATGGCTACTGGGAGACGACCGGTTTGACCTGGGTCAACCCATCGCCGAACATGCGCAGCTTGGCGCAAGCGACCTTGTATCCCGGAGTGGGTCTGCTGGAAACCACCAACATTTCTGTGGGACGAGGCACTGACACACCTTTCGAATGGATCGGTGCGCCGTGGATCGATGCCCGCCAATTGGCCGCCGAACTATCCAGCCACAAGCTGCCCGGCGTGATCTTCATCCCGGTTGAATTCACGCCGACCTCCAGCAAGTATGAAGGGGAGCTATGTCACGGCGTCAATATCGCCATCGTCGATCGGGCACAGTTCGAGCCACTGCAAGTTGGTTTCGCTCTCGCCTGTGCATTGCGCAAGCTGAACCCAACCCAGTGGCAGACCAAGAGCCTCAATCGTCTGCTGGGTAATAAGCAGATCGAGCGGGCGATTATCGATGGCCTGCCGCTGAGCGAAGTGATTGCGCTGTCGCGGACTGGCGTGGATGATTTTGCCAAACGCCGCGAGCCATTCCTGCTGTATTAAGGTTCTGCCCATAGTCGCTGATCGCTCCGCCGATCAGATGCCATAGTCGCTGATCGCTCCGTCGATCAGATGCTATAGTCGCTGATCGCTCCGTCGATCAGATGCTATAGTCGCTGATCAGATGTTTGGATGAGTCCCGCATAAGTTGACGCTACCGATGCGCCATCTACAGAACAGCAATGATCGGCGGAGCGATCAACGACAGAAC
>CAKQNH010000819.1 GCA_934255105.1 uncultured Pirellulaceae bacterium | reverse complement strand
GATCTATCGTCATGAAGAGGAATTTATGAAAACATTGATGCTGATGCGACATGCCAAAAGCGACTGGAAACAGCCGGGGTTAACCGATCACGACAGGCCGCTCAACGCGCGCGGTCGCGCGGCAGCCCCCTTTATGGCCAAACATCTTCGAGCGGAACAGGCGAAGACGGATATCATCCTGGCCAGTTCGGCGGTGCGCGTGCAACAAACCGTGGAGCTCATGCAAGCCCAGTGGGATCAGCCCGTCGAAATGTTGACGTCGCGCGATCTATATCTGTCCTCACCGCAGCAAATGGTCGAGGCGCTACGTGGGCTGCACGACGTGTGGGACGATATTTTGTTGGTGGCACACAATCCAGGACTCGCTGGACTTGTCAGCCACTGGAGTGGCGGCGTTATTGAAATGCCCACGGCGGCCATCGCCGTCTTCCAATTCGCGCAGTCTAGCTGGCAGGCGTTATCGCTCGGCAGCGAATTGCAGTTGGTTGAGTATTGGAGACCGAGAGATTTAATGCAGGCGTCGGGCTGACCGTTACTTTGATTTCTGAACCAGCTCTTTTTCGATTAGCGAAATCAGCGATTCTTTGGAACGCATCTCGCCAATGGCAGATGTGCGAGGAAATAGGATCTTGGGAATTGCTCCCGCCGAGGCTCGCCTGTAAAGGTCAACATTTGCTCGGACGAATGCCGCCGGAACGGACGACTGAAGTTCTGCCTGGAGCTTGCCGCGGTATATGATCGACTCCGCGTGAGCGAGCGCCTGCGAGTAGTTGGGCTTGGACTCCATCAACCAGTTGTGGAATTCGGTAAAGCGCTGGGGAGCCAAGTGCCAAACGGCTATCGACAGCTTGGCGATCTCGCAGGATTCCCTGTGCTGCGCAGGGGTGGAATTGACGTGCGGATTGCACTTTGTGTCCATTGGTACCGCTAGCACAATCACAGCTAGTCGATCGCCATAGGCCTGCATGGCACCATGTATGGCGGCATGGGTGTTCTGACAGTGACCGCAGGTGTAGTCGAGCATCTCGACGATCACATATTCTGCGTCGACATTGCCCAACAGCGGCCACTGCCTGACATCCAATTGCACGCCGTTGAGAATCGATACCAGCTTGCGCTCAGCAGGGGCGGCCTCGGCTTTTTTCTCTTCGCTCGACGCGGGCTGGCTGGTGGTGACTTGTGCGGTCAGCAGCAGCGCGGGGTGCAAGCCAAACAACCACGAATGCCGCCGCGGACTGACGCTCGTCGAACTGTCTTGGCTGGGCATGTGAAGTGGCGACTCAAAGATTTCACCTTGCTGTGTGTTGTTGTGGTCGTTGGCAGGGACCACTTCCGTGGGTTGCTCCAACGGCGCAGTTCCACTAGGTGGCGCGTAGATTTCAGCCGCTGGAGCAGACTCGTATTCGATTATCTCAAACTTCTCTGCCGCCGGAAGCATGATCTGCGCAGCGATAAAACCCAGCACAGCAATAGCTGCCGCAGCAACCAGTCGCACGCTTACGTACCGCCGAGTGAGTGGATGCGTGGCCACGAGCGTCGCTAGCACCAAGCCACATCCATGAACTATCAGACAGTAGACACACAAATGCTTCAGCAAGAAGACTTGCAACCCTATGAACCACAGTCCTCCCAGTCCAGCCAAGAAGGCCGCGAAGGTCACCAGAGACCACCGCCACTGAGCCGATATCCAATTCGCGGGGGCTATCAGCAGCACCGAAACCAATGCATACAGCAAAACAGCCGGGTAACTTACTGGGATCCCAAGTAACGAGGACCAGCGACTGGACAGTACATGGCTGCAGTCGAACGTGTCACCGCTGCCACAGCCAGCCACGCTGCCCGAGTTGAACGCAACCCAAGCCAAGTAACTGCTCGTGCAGAGCCCGACTAATGCAATTACTCGCAACGACCACTGGAATCCCGAGTGCAGCCCCGAATAGAGTAACGTGGAGTGCGAAGGTTGCATGTGCCCGACCATGTTACGAGAAGCTGTGTTGCGAAAGGCTGTATGCAGCATGGGTACGAAACGAGCCTGGTGAGGTGCGGGGATGTTGTCAGTTGACATAATGGTTACCAATCAGAAACGTTAAAACGCGCCAGTC
>CAKQNH010000818.1 GCA_934255105.1 uncultured Pirellulaceae bacterium | reverse complement strand
CGCATCACCGATTGAGTCCCCATAGACCATGGCTCCATGCAAACTTTTGTTGGTCGACGACGATCAATGGCTGTTGGAATCTATGTCCCAATGGCTGTCCGAACAGAATTTCACGGTCCTGAGTGCGACTGGGGTGGAACAAGCTCAGCGACTGCTGAGCCGAGAAAATGTGGACTTGGCCCTGGTCGATATCTGCTTGGAAGGCCCTGATGGCTTCGCTCTGCTGGCTTGGTGTCGCAAACACCGACCGGAGTTACCAGTACTCATGATGACTGGGTACGCAGGTGCTGAAGCGGGGGCCGAGGCGGTTGCAGCGGGGGCCTTTGACCTGATGACTAAGCCGATCATCGATCAAGAATTGTTGACCGGATTGCAACGAGCGCTCCGGCAGACACGCCTAACCGAAGAAAATCGTCGCCTTAAAACTGAATTGGATCGGCGCAGCGGACTGGAGCACATCCTCAGTCACGATCCGCGGATGCTGCGCATCTTCGATGTTATTGACAGCGTGGCAGATACGAAGGCCACGATTCTGATCACGGGTGAGAATGGAACGGGTAAATCGATGATCGCCCGCGCCGTGCATCGGCGCAGCCGTCGACATAGCCAACCGTTTGTCGAAGTGGCTTGCGGAGCCCTACCGGACAATCTGCTGGAAAGCGAGCTATTCGGGCATACGGCGGGCGCGTTCACTGGTGCAAATCATGCCAAAGTGGGCAAGTTCCACCACGCCGACGGCGGCTCGATCTTTCTGGACGAAATTGGCACAGCTAGTTCAGCCATGCAAATCAAGTTGCTGCGCGTGCTGCAAGATTTTCAGTTCGAAGCCGTGGGGGGACTGGAAACCATTTCCGTCGATACGCGCTGCATCTTGGCCACTAATGAAGACTTGGAGAAGGCGGTCGCCGAGGGTCGTTTTCGCCAGGATTTGTACTACCGCGTCAACGTCATCCATCTGGAGTTGCCCGCTCTGCGCGAACGCGTGGCGGACATCCCATTGTTGGTCGAACACTTTTTGCAGAAGACACTCAAGGAGGTTCCCAAAGAAATCGAGGGGTTTTCCAGCGACGCCATGGATGCGATGTTGGGTCACGCCTGGCCCGGCAATATCCGCGAACTGGAAAATGTGGTGCAGCGGGCTGTCCTGCTCACCAAGCAGCCGCTCATCGGTGTCGAGCTGCTACCTCCCAGCATGCTCGGCAATTCGCCCGCATCGCGCCGCCTGAGCACGATCTGCCATGGGCAAACGCTCCGTGAGGCCCTGGAGGAACCCGAGCGTCAAATCATTATGGACGTATTGCGAGCCAATAGTTTTAGTCGCAATGTGACCGCCGACCGTTTGGGAATCAATCGCACCACGCTGTACAAGAAAATGAAGCGACTGGGGATCGACAATCTGCAGTTCCAGGACTGATGTTAAGCGACATCGCTGGATATTCTCCTTCAGATTGTGCCTCTGGCGAAGCGCTGGGGCTGATCGGGACTGTTGCACACTACGCAGGCCAAGCTATCGAGCCGGGCTGAGAAATGGACGTCGCGTTCATAGCCCGATTCTATCAAGTTGCCGCCGCCGAGCGCGCGCGCGAACTCTTTTTCCAAACGCTGCGGCCATCGCTCTGCAGATGCGGCCGACGGCTGGATCGATCGCCAAGCAGCCAGGGCGAGCGTGGCGGCGTCATGGCCCGTTTCAAAATCTGCGGGGTCGACGAGTTCTTTAACAATGGCCCCCGCCGTCAACACATCCTCCCAAGTGATCTGACCATCGGTTCCCGCGCAGACCAACAGCACGTCACCCGCGGTCTGCCCGCGCAGGTAAGCGCACGTAGCGGCGCGATTCACTACACCCGCCAATAGAATGTGCGGCACTCGCCGCACGGCCTCAACTGCTAAAGTCCCATTGGTGGTCGTATAAACCAAATCCCGCCCATGCACAAGTGGCTCGCTTAGTTCCAGCGGGCTGTTGCCGAGATCAAAGCCGGCGATGGGATGACAGTGTCGCTCACCGCACAACAGCGGACGCGGAGTCATCCCCGCTGCTAACCGCTGGGCCTGTTCTACCGATGGCGCGACCAACACCGATCGCGCTCCCAGCGCAATCGCTTGGCAGGCTGTCGTCGTGAATCGCAATGTATCGA
>CAKQNH010000817.1 GCA_934255105.1 uncultured Pirellulaceae bacterium | reverse complement strand
TGTAAAAATGGTCGCGTCGATTCGGTAGGATTGGGTTAACAAATCTCAATCTGCGATCTCTGCGTTTAAATAAATAGGCGACGATGACAGAGACTTAGCACAATGTCGGGAGGCGACGAGGGACGCGGTTTCTCTAGCATCAAACCTCTCTTCCTCGACAAAGTGCTGTGGCCCTTGGACTAGGTACACTTGGGTCATTCGCTGGCTCTCCTCAAATTCAGACAGAAAGATAGAGAGACAGAAAAATAAGATAGAGACAGAAAAATACCGAGCGCGGACATTTTTTGCCTCCATTTTTTTGTCTTGCTCTTTGCGGGTGAAGGGAGAAAACACCCGACCATCTATTTCCGACGGCTTACCACCGATTCGTCAGGCCAGGGTCGGGGGGTGAGGGGCTGGCAAACAATCGCTAACGCTGCACATAGCTCGTCACCAACCAAGCTTGCCCGTCGCAGCAGCGGCGACTCAGACCTCCCATGGCTTCCGCTAGATCGACCTCCGCCGTGCGGGCTTCCAACCGCCGCGAGATCTCGTCGAATCGGGCCTGCAGCAGCCCCAAACTCGCCGTAGCGCGTTCGATAGCCGAAGGATCCCCAAGCTGCGCTAGACTTTCGAGCTGTGACAAACGCCCCTCCCAACTCTCGATGGTCGATTTAGCCAAAGCGATCCGCTCATAGGCTAACTGCAACTTGAGGCACTTCTCCTCCACCGATAGGCAGATCGCGCGACGCTGCCCATCGACGATTCCCTGGATCTCCTGCTGCAAGCTCTTTATCAATCCGCTCAGATCAGGGCGACAAAGCAAGGCCTTAAGTCCACTCACGGCGGGCATGGGCAATCCGAAACCACCTACCGACGTCGACAGCAGCGGGCCCAGCATCGGTGCCGAAGCCGGCGTCGTTTGCCCAGCCAAATTCGACCAGCCGCGCAAGTCGCTGCGAGTGACCAGAGCGAATGCTTGCAATTGCTCACAATCCAATTCTGTTGCCCGCACATCCAATTGCTCTTGCCGAACAGAGTCACTGGCGTAGTCAGTTTGGGCCAGTTGAGCCAGTAGAGCACGCAGTTGGCGGTCTTGGCTGAGTAGTTGCAGTCGCTGATCCTGGATCTCCAAACTTCGGCGTTCGAAGGACGACTGATCCACGCCCGTCCTCAAGCCTGCTTCAAGTGCCGCCTGCTGCTTGGTTTGTTCGCTAGCCAAACTTGCAACAGACTGTTCGCTCAGTTGCAATTGTTCTTGCAGTCCGATGCGAGCATAGTAGGCGCGCAGCGCGTTGGCCGCAGCGATGTCTTCTTGATGGCAGGCTTGGTGAATCAAAAAGCTAGCCAGACTGGCGGCCGCTCGCTGGTCGCATTCATCTTTGTCAGCATACGCTTTCATAATGGTCCGCGCCCGGGAGCGCAAGGCTCGACCCAGTGGCGAAGAACGGGCCGCACGACAAGCCACCTCGCGGCCATCGATCACCGGCAAACTCTGCACAGATTCTCCGCTCAGCATCCCGCCATCCGCAGCCTCAACCACGACCGGCTGGCTCGTTTGATAACTGACGCTACGCCATGGTTCATTGGCATTGGCAGTGAAAACAGCATTGGACAGAATCGCCTGGCAAGCCAATACGACCAGCCGAACGACTCGGCGCGCCGAGCTCCAGCGGTATTTGGCTTGATGGGACATAACTGCGACCTGCTAACACGCGTACGATTGTACTGAAGGAAACTAATGCTTCGGTTAAATCGAAACAATCGTTCCTGCGTCTTAAACCGTTACGTCCAGGATCGCCTTGCGACGATTGCGCAGACAGCGTCAACCTGGCAGCCATGACAAACCAGGCAACCTAGACAGGATCGCAAGTGCGGACAAAAAAAAAAGCTCCCGGATAGTGAACGAGTCCCAGGGGGGCGGAGGACTACGAGCTACGGATCCGGGAGCGAGTTTCGCTCAAGTTAGTTTGTCTATCAGGCGAGCGGCGAAATGAACTAGTCGATTTCGCTGTTGCCTATGACTTATGATTTAGTGGAATTCGCGGCCGGTTGCAAGAGCGTTTTCAACAAATTCGCATTGTTAATTTGTCCCACAAGCATCGCCTCATCCATGGCCCGAGAATACGCCACCGCAGGCTGCCCGGTCAAGTGCATTTC
>CAKQNH010000816.1 GCA_934255105.1 uncultured Pirellulaceae bacterium | reverse complement strand
GGAAAAAATAGGGTGAAGGATTTCTAAATCGGCGGGAATATTCTGGCACGTCGCGACATCTTCTAGATCAGGGCGGGCTGTTCCGCCGCATGTGTCAACTCATTTTCCCAAAGGAAAGCTGCTATGAAGTCCCTAGCTTATTTGACTATCGCCTGTATCGCTGGCTTCGCCACCATCGGTTGCGAACCTACAGACACCACCAGCAAGACGTCAGAGACCACGGTTACGGCCCCAGGCGGCACAACCACGACGAGCGTTGAAGAAAAGGTGGAAACCAGCCCAGACAGCGCGACCAAGACAACCACGGAGAAGGTGGAAACGACCGGCGACAACCCACCGCCGGCGGTTAAATAAGCATTGCTCGGCGCACATCCGGCCTACGGACAGCGTAAGATTTTGTATCTTGGCTGGCAATGCAATTTGACGCTACAACCCGACCATGAAACCACTCGTTCATCTCGTAGCGGACGAGTGGCTTAAGTCGGTAGAGATTGCCAAAGGACTCACGGAACGCTATCACCGCTGCCACTTGATCAGGTTCAATTCCAAAGGAACGGAAACATGTGAGTGATAGGGCACGATGCGGGGCGTGAAATCGCTGGTAGGTCGCGTGGCGGGAACGCTAACGCGGTAGATGGCCCAGGCTGATTCCGTTTCGTCCTTGGATTCGATGCGGGTCATGTCCGTTCGGACGCTCTCGTGATCGGGCGTCGCCTCGGCATATAATTGCACTTTGACAAACTCGGGGTCGAGGCCATCGAGGGTGACGTGTATCTCAAATGTGTGCTGGCTGTCGTTTGATTGAACGTTGACTTGGCCGAACTCTAGCGAGCTCCACTTTTCGGCCACTGCATGCTCCCAGTTGACGATGCTGGTACCGAGCGATCCGTTGAACTCAGCTCGCTTGCAATAGGCGGCCGCTGCTGGCAGGTAGTGTTGTTCAGCGTATTCCCGGACTGTGCGAACGGCGGAATACTGGGGCGTCAATTGTGACATGCTGGCGCGCATGCGGGATATCCACGCCGTGGGGATTCCATCCGCATTGCGGTTGTAGAATTCCGGAACGACTTCGCGTTCGAGCACCTCGTACAACTGCTCTGCTTCGACTGCGTCCCAGGCTGGATCGTCGTCGTGCTCCAGGCCGTCGCCGATCGCCCAGCCGACCTCCGGCGTGTAGGCCTCGGCCCACCAACCATCAAGCTGCGATAGATTCAGGCCACCATTGACCAAGACTTTCATGCCGCTGGTCCCGCTCGCTTCCCATGGTCGCCGCGGCGTGTTGAGCCAAACGTAAACAACGGGGATAATACTAACGTATTGTCCAATGAATCCTCCCATACTACCTAGAACACAATCAGCGGTTTGAGCATACCATCCTCTTTGGTTTCCATCATCCGTAGAGCTCGGTCGACCTCGTCGAAGGGCATGGTGTGAGTCGTCAATGGAGCGGGATCGACGCGACCGTTTTCCAGCAATCGCAGCAGTCGTTTCATGCGCACATTGCCGCCGGGGCAAAGGCCGGTACGGATCGTTTTGTCGCCCATGCCAACCCCCCACTCAATGCGTGGAATATCGACGCTATCGCCATGACCAAAATAGCCTGCGACCGAAATTGTTCCACCGGGGCGAGTCGCCTTGACACACGCCTCGAACGTAGCCTGTGCACCTAAGCACTCAATGGCCGAATCGACTCCCAAGCCATTCGTCTGTTCGAGAATTGCTTGTACTGAATCATGCTGGGTGTGATCGATCACAAGGTCCGCACCGAATGCTAGCGACAGTTTTTGTCGCGCGGGGATGCTCTCCACGGCGATCACCCAGCCAGCCCCCAGCAATCGAGCTCCGACCGTTGCCATCAGGCCAACTGGGCCTTGAGCGAAGACAGCCACGGTGCCCCCGATGGGGATATTGGCATGTTCCGCACCCATGAATCCAGTGGACATCATATCGCAGGCATAGACGGCCAAGTCGTCCGAGATGCTGTCGGGAATCAGCGTCAGGTTGGACGTGGCATTGTTCACGTGGAAGTACTCGGCGAAGTTTCCGTCTTTTACATTCGCGTACTTCCAGCCGCCGAGCATCTCGCCACATTGAGACGGATAGCCGCGTTGGCAGTTTTCGCACTGGAAGCAGGGGGTGATTGCGCCGACAAGCACGCGGT
>CAKQNH010000815.1 GCA_934255105.1 uncultured Pirellulaceae bacterium | reverse complement strand
ACCCATAACCCTTCAACTAAAAACACAAGCCATGTCCAATGCAACCACCACACGCGATCAGGCCACACGCGATCAGATTGCCGAGCTAACTCAGGCGATCGGTCAACACAGCGAGCCATTTCGGCGCATCGTCGGCCAGGTCAGTCAAGTCTTAGTCGGCCAAGAGCGGCTGATTCACCGCATGCTCATCGGCCTGCTCGCCAATGGCCACCTGTTGATCGAAGGGGTGCCCGGATTGGCCAAGACGACCGCCGTGGCCAGCTTAGCCAAAGCCATCGATACCGGTTTCCAACGCCTGCAGTTCACCCCCGATCTGCTCCCGGCTGACTTGATCGGAACCCAAGTCTACCGTCCTCAAGATCAAACCTTTGTAGTTCAGAAAGGCCCAATCTTTTCCAATCTCATTCTGGCAGACGAGATCAATCGGGCTCCGGCCAAGGTGCAAAGCGCCCTGCTCGAAGCCATGCAGGAGCGACAAGTCACCATTGGGGGCGAGACATTTCCTTTAGAACAACCGTTCTTGGTCATGGCCACGCAGAATCCCGTTGAACAGGAGGGGACGTATCAGTTGCCCGAGGCGCAAACGGACCGCTTCATGCTGAAAGTCATCGTCGATTATCCCAGTCGCGACGAAGAGCTGCAGATCCTGCAGCGCATGAGCAAGACATCCGCCCGCTTTGACATTCAGCCTGTGACCTCTCCCGCCGAGATCTTTGTCGCTCGCAACTTGATGGATGAAATACATGTCGACCTCAAAATTCAAAACTATATCGTCGACCTAGTTATGGCCACACGCAATCCCGAGGCCTACGGCTTGAAGCTCCGAGAGTTGATCCAATTCGGTGGTTCTCCGCGGGCGACGATCAATTTGACGCTGGCCGCCAAAGCCAATGCGTTTTTGGCGGGACGCGGCTTCGTCACCCCTGCGGACGTCAAAGAAATTGCTCTGGATGTGTTGCGCCACCGCGTCGTGATAACCTACGAAGCGGAAGCCGAAGAGCGAACCAGCGACTCGATCGTTCGCGAAATTTTAAATCATGTCCAAACACCCTAAGTAGCTGAAACCATGATCCCACGCGAGATTCTGCGCAAGGTTCGCACGATTCAAATCCGCACGTCACATAAAGTCGACGAACTGCTGGTGGGCAATTGGCATTCGGCGTTTAAGGGGCGAGGCATCGAGTTCGAGGAGGTGCGACCGTACCAGGTCGGTGACGATGTCCGGGCTATCGATTGGAATGTTACTGCGCGCAGCGGCCAACCATTCGTCAAGCTGTTCCGGGAAGAACGCGAGTTGGTAGTCCACCTGTTGGTCGATCTGAGCGGTTCCCAGAACTTCGGCACCACTACGCAAACCAAACGCGATCTGATTGCTGAACTCGGCGCGCTGCTGTCCATGTCCGCCATCAAGAATAATGACAAAGTGGGTTTGACGCTGTTCACCGACGCCATCGAAAAGAGCGTCCCTGCGCGCAAGGGATCGCGACACGTGCTGCGAATTATTCGCGAGATTTTGTATTGCCAACCCATGGGCACCGGAACCAATCTGCGCAGTGCGCTCGACCATCTTCAACGCGTTGCCAAGCGACGTACCGTGGTGTTCTTTATTTCCGATTTTCAAGATGTGGGTTACGAACGCGCATTGAAGGTAGCCAGCCGCAGGCACGATATCATCCCGGTAGTAATATCCGATCCACGCGAACAGAGCATGCCCAACGTGGGCTTGGTTCGGCTGCAGGACGCCGAGACAGGTCAGACGCTCACGCTGGATACTTCCAGCCGGAGCAATCGGGAACGATTTGCCGAATTGGTGCGCAGACAATCTGCAGCTCGCGATCATTTGTTTCGCAAGCTGCGTCTAGCACCGCTGCATTTGGAAACGGGACGCGACATCGTGCAGCCCCTACATCGCTACTTCCACGCTCGGGAGAGTCGCTCATGAACACTTTCAGCGTGAGAAGCATTTCCCAGATCCCATGCACGCTGCTCGCAGTATTCGGGCTGCTGGCCGCCACCGCCTCCGCCAGCCAACCGACCGTCTCCACATTGGTGTCAGCGGATTCTGTCCAGGTCGTCGAACCCTTCACCTTGAGCATCAACGTTCAAGCGGACCAAGGGGCGAAAGTTGCCTTTCCAGAACTCACGGATAAGCTGGGTGCATTTGAAATTCGCAATACTCAGGACGAGTTTGATGTGCC
>CAKQNH010000814.1 GCA_934255105.1 uncultured Pirellulaceae bacterium | reverse complement strand
CCGATCGTAGCGACCGACTGCAGTGGTTCGCTGCGGGAACTGCTGGGCGTACAATCCTCGAGCGACGCTCGCGACGCGGATGAACAACCTGTGGTGCCACCACGGCAGCCGGGGGAGTACTCGGTAGGGGAACGTGGGGTCTTGATTTCCGTTGATGATGAGGAAGCTCTAGCGCGCGCGGTGCTCGACAGATTCGATCGACCCCAGTGCTGGTCCGCGCGCGCAACTGCGGCTGGTCAGTGGGTGCGTGAGCGGCATGGGATGCAACCCTGGCTGGCGCAGATGCAACAACTTTTTGAAGTCCTACCGAAAGTCGAGAAACGCGAGTGAACGCTGACGACACAATGAGATGGAACTGCGCAGAGTGGTCACCTGTCGAACTGAACGCAAAACTGCGTGAACTGGCCGCAGGAGCGTCGGTCGAATTGGCAGGCTATACGCCGCGGTCGGGACAGATGGGATTGTGCTGCGGTTTGGATCAACGGGTGAACATCAATGTGGTCGGCGATGTGGGGGATCTCTTTTTTTTCCTCGGCACTGAAGCCAGCCTCGATGTCCGCGGCAATGCCGGCGATTGCTTGGGGCACTCCATGCGCTCGGGACGGATCACCGTAACCGGCAGGGTGGCCAATGCAGCCGGCGCTTATGCCACCGGCGGCTTTATTGCGGTGCTGGGGCAGGCCGGAGCGCGCTGCGCTCTGGGCCTGAGTGGTGCCGATGTGTTTATACGCAGCCGAGTTGGCGACCACGCCGGACATGCCATGCGCGACGGTACGCTGGTGCTGGGCAATGGTTGCGGGGAACAGCTAGGGAGCCAGATGACCGGTGGGGTGATCTACGTCCGCGGCGAGGTGGCCTCGAAAGCCCCTGGCTTGCGGTCGGACCGCTTGAAAAATGCTGCTCTGCTGCGGCTGAGACTGCTGTTTGCCGAAGCGGTCATCAAGTCGCAGGGGAGTGAATTCCAAGTCTTTCGTTCTGAAGGAGCTACGCCATGAACATGGGACTGACCCTGCTGGATGAACTCGAATACGCCCGAGCTCCGATGCCCGCTTCCGCTGCCGAACAAACTGGCCTCGCCCCTTCACTGATGCGTTCCATACCTGTCTCAGGTAGCCAGCGAGCTTTCCAGTTGCGCTCGCCGTACTTCGTGCGAGCGTTGGGCCCAACCGAGCTGACAGCAGCCTGGGGAGCGTTCTGTGGCTTGCTTAGACAGCATGACATACCCATCTTCAGTTCGGTCGAGAGCCTCGACGGAGTTGCCGCCGCTAGCGTGCCCGCGCGATGGAGCGGCCGCTTGGTCGACGAGCCCTTCCAAGCAACCGAATTAACTACTGCCGATCTGTTTGAAGTCTCCTGTCTCAGAGGCGATGGGAAGCAGTGGAGCTGGCCCAGCGAAATCCCCAGCGGAATCGATGCCAAAATCGCTGCCAAAATCGCTGCCGAGCATCTCGACGGCCTACTGCGCAGCGTTCGCGCTGCCGCGGGGGGCGATACGCCGGTGGGCTTGAGCGTCCCGCTGGGATGCCACCTCAGTGACCTACAACGTTGCCTAAACGCCGACGTTGACTTCATCAGCCTTAGCTGCACACCCGTCGTGGCACCCCCGGCTGGTTCCCAGGCAATCCAGGCTGCGGCGAATAGATCCGCAGCTAGCGAGTTGCGATCCGGCGGTCTCTTGGCTGGTGAGCTGCACAGTATTGTGCTCTGTCGGCAGCTCTTGCAGCAGCTCAATCGTCCCCAGCTACCGCTGCTGGTTACGGCACCTGTGATGGATATTGGGCAAGCTCATAAGCTGCTGGCGCTGGGGGCTTCCGCCGTTTCGATCGATTACATCGTGCGGCAGTCGATTGCCGTAGATCGGTCGCCCAGCCAACCAGAGGCAGAATTGGACATCGATCTCCCCTTTCGGCTTCCATCGCTGCCACAGCGCGGTGCCTCAGTAGCTAAACAGGGGGAGCTCCCTCAGCTTGAGAGCCAACTCAAGCAGGCTCGACAAGCGCTCGTTGAAGTTCTGCAAACCGTGGGGGCTAGCAGCCTGTCAGATTTCAATCAGCATTGTTTGGTAAGTGCCAGCCAACGCGCCCAGCAGGTGACCGGCGTGAAGCTGCTGGAGCAGTGAGCAGTGAGCAGTGTCCTGCGACGCTTCGCTGTCAAATGGCGGGCTCGTCAGGCAAGCGGCGTCGGCGGTGGAACCATTG
>CAKQNH010000813.1 GCA_934255105.1 uncultured Pirellulaceae bacterium | reverse complement strand
GGTTTAGTATCAGTCGCTGGCGCTGGTGTGTGAGTCGCTGCAGGAGTTGGCTGCGGATGGCTACCTTTCGACTGTAAGGCAAACGACACCGAGTCGATTGACTGCAGGATGAGCGTGACGGCCTGTTGATTGCTCAGGCCGCTCGGGCGGTGGAACTGGCGACAGTAGTGGACCGAGCGAAGTTGTTGTGCGGCGGGTTCGAGGGCGGGGGCGTCGTCTGTGGGCTGATCACGCCATGCGGCCTGCCACGGGTGACGCAGTCGAATGATGTGCATGGAATGTCAGGCTTGTGCTTTGTTGCAGTTAAGTTTGATGATCGTAAAAAGTAGCGTAAGTTGCCAGCTTGAGTTTTGCGAATGACACGGAGTTGGCAGGGTGAAAGCTTATCTTACTTGGATGACAAGCTAGAAGCTTATCCCACGGTGACAAGCTGGAAGCTTATCCCACGGGTGACAAGCTGGAAGCCTATCTTACGGCTGGCAGCGCACTAATGGGAAACGAACTCTTTGGCGGCCGACATCTGTTTGACTTGTCGCGTGGCCGGGTCCTCCATGCGGACCGAAATTTTCAGTCCACGCAGCGGCAGGGGAAAGGGAGCCGATGTCTCCATCTCTGACGGATCGTCGACGCCTACTTTGGGTGAAGCGCCGAAGGCAGTAAGGCCATTGAAGTTATCAATTCCGTCGGTCCCCATATCAGCCGCAGTGCGCCAGGTCTCTGTCAGCGTATAGCTGGCGCTGGTGGCTCCATACAAGTCGACCGCTCCATTGATGCGGCACACACCGGTGCGACCACTCAGCTCGGCTTGCAGCACTCCATCCCCTTCGTAGCTCGTGGTGTAGGTGTCATAGGTCGGTTGCAGAAGTTGCGCCACCCCGCTCACTCCATGAATGTTGCCCGATTTGATCAGCGAGCTTGTAAAAGTAGTGCCAGTTGAAAAGCCGCTCAGCGAACTCAAAATGCCGCGCGTGTCAGGGGTAGTAATAGTAACGCTAGAGAAGTGATCTTTCATCTTTTTAGCCCAGGCCAAGTCGACATATTCTCCGCGCGACACAACCGTGCCCGAATTGACGATGCTCGCATAACCAGGATCGTTGGGCGATAGAGCGAGATCGCCGCTGGCTGAGCTGATTAGCGCCACATTGGGGTCGAACAATTTAATATCGAAGGCCAATACATCGCTGGCCAATAGGTCCTCACCGGCGCGACTTCCCATCAACACGAAGGCAGGGTGCAAAAATCCAGAGCCGACGCGAAACGTGCTCGTACCTAAATTCCCGTTGGGATCGCTGGTTATGGATAGATGACGGCCGAGCGCCAAGACGGGCATGGTAGTGGATACTGTGCCGGGCAGGGGGACTTGCACATGCGCAAAGCGATTGGCTGGATCTACCAAATCTTGCAGACTATTGGCTGCCACGAAGTCAAATCCGCCGCCACCTGTGTTGAACACGCGGCGCATCGATAGGTCGCACTGTTGATGGGCCATAGCCATGTCGCACAGCGGCGATGGCAACGGCGTAGCCAGGCCAGGCCACGGCTGGGTGATCAACCAATTCTCGTTGTTTCCGCTGGGTGAAATGCTGCTGTCCATGACGCCGCCCGGCAGCGTGCCTGCCGGCGCAGTGCTCGACAAGTCAGATATCGCGGTATTAGCCGTGAGATTCAAGTCGGGGCGAATGAGCAGCGTGCGATAGTGCAAGCGGAAGCTATCAGGGAAATTCGCAAACCCATCATTGTCTTCAAAGGCAATGGCACCCTCGGGAGAATTGAGGAATAGAGAGGGATCTCGATTAACGTTGTTTAAGCTGGTGACCAAGGGTTGCAAGAAGACTGCTACTTCCGCGTGCTGCGAGGCAATGGACACCATTTCGAAATCGGCTGGGGCGTCGCGAACCGGTCCGCGTCTCGGCAGCGCGAGCATATACGCCGGTACCTTGCCAGTGAACCACACATCACCCGCCCTGATCGTCCCCATGAGAATGTCGTCGACATCGCCGAAGCGACTGGCTTGATCAAAGCTACCGGGTGCCGAAAAAGTCATACCGGCTGTAAAGTCGGTGATTGAGCCGTCGAAGATCTGCAGATAACCCTGGCCCGTCGACGGGTCGATTGGTGGAGCAGGGATGACGGTCAAGTTGTCTAGATCGCTGCGTATGCGATAGACCACATTTCGTAGTTGGTTGTTCAACTGCAACAC
>CAKQNH010000812.1 GCA_934255105.1 uncultured Pirellulaceae bacterium | reverse complement strand
ATGGATTTCGCATCAGCTTCGTTTAGCGTGCCCGCAAATCCTTTAAGCTGAGCACCCGACATCCCTTTCGGCAATTGTTTTAGGGTGCGAACGAACGCCAAAACGCGACGCTGCTTTTCCACGTCGAGTTCGTTGAGTTCGGAGTGAATCAATGAAGGAAGTTCGGGGCTCATGCAGTCCATTCTACACAATGAAAGTACGGAGCGGAAATACGGTGCGAACCAGCCGAGCAACTCGTTCCAGGGGAGCAGTAGAACGGCTAGAAATCTGTCCCGTCGCGGTCGAGTTTTGTCGATTTCAGGATACGTCCGTCCTGCGACTCGGGTGCGTATACGCACCACCGCTGAGCCGCGTGCTTATGCGGCTACCCAATTGTACGACAGGTCAGCGCATCTTGCGCAGGACATTCTCGATCAATTCAATGGCTTGATCGATTTCTTCTGAAGTGGTCATGCGCGAGAGACTGAAGCGCAGCGATCCGTTGACGATGGGTGGGCTGAGCCCCATGGCGGTCAGGACGTGCGAGGGACGACTGCTGCCACTGGCACAGGCTGAACCGGTACTGCAGGCCAAACCAGCCAGATCGAAGGCCATCTGCAGAGCTTGGCGATCGAGACCTAGAAAAGCCACGTTGGAAACGTGCGGCAGTCGCTCCGACTGGGAGGCGATGATCTCGATGTCGCCGAGCGCTAATAGCGCGGCTTCGAAACGGTCGCGGAGCTCGGCGACTCGCGCGTACTCTCCGCGCGATTCGGCCAAGCAACTGCGGTGTACCGTGTGGGCTAAGGCGACGGCGGGTACGACGGGCTCAGTACCCGGCCTGAGCCCAAGCTGCTGACCGCCGCCGAGCAACGTAGGTGCAATCTTTTCACCCGGCAATAAAATAAGTGCACCGATCCCCACCGGACCATGCAGCTTATGAGCATTTAAACTCAGCGCGGAAAGGCCGAGCGAGCGCATGTCGATCGGGATCTTGCCCACCGCCTGAACCGCGTCGCTGTGAACGGGAATCGAGTAGTGGCGGCAGAGCTGACAGATCTGCTGCAGATCCTGCAACACACCGGTCTCGTTGTTGCCGAGCATGACGCTGACCAGCGCTATCCGCGAACCGTCGACGCGCAGCCAATCTTCCAGTTGTTGCAGGTCGCAGCGACCGTGGGTGTCGACGGGGAGCAGGCGGCATCGCTCGGGACCTAGGTCGCCAGCCGGGTCGAGCAGGCTGGCGTGTTCGCTGGCGGCGACGATGACTAGTCCAGGCCGCAGTTTGGCGTAGCCGTAGATGGCCAAATTGTTGGCTTCCGTTCCGCCGCTCGTGAAGATCACCTGGGAGGTCTGCATACCCGCGTTAGGAGCACCGAGCGCATCGAGCAGCGAATCCTTGGCGTCTTCCAATCGCCTGAGGGACAAGCGGCCAAGCTGATGTTGGCTGGCCGGATTGGCCAGTCCCTGGAGCTGCAGTTCGCACATCAGCCAGGCGATATGCGGATCGATGTGCGTGGTGGCGTTGTTGTCGAGGTAGATCATGGCAGGCGATTCTGTGCGGGAAGCTCGGGCTCGTCGTCGGTTGCTGGCTGGGACTGAGACTGAGGCGTTGTCGGGGCGAGCACATCCAAGGCGGTAGTAACCAACTGTCCAGCCGAGCGTGAAAAGTCTTCGGTGCTGTTTTCTAGCATGGCTTGTTCAAACAGTTGGGGCAGCCAGGTGTATTGGTTTGCGGCGACCAGGCGCTGAGCGGCTGGCCACAGCACGGCCGCACGCTCGGGATGACGCGCGGTCCATCTAGGCCACAACGCCTGCTCCTGGTGATCGAGGGCGGCCAACAGGTCGACTAGAATGCTGGCTCGCGCGCCGGGCAAACGACTATTGTCCAGTTGTATCAGATCCCAGCGCAGCGGGTCGGGCGGCGGCGCACCAAAGTATTTTAGGATCGAAGGCCCCATTTTTTTGGCTCGTGGATTCTCCACTGTGGTCCACAAGCTAATGCGGGCTGGGGCGTTATGGCGCACCCCCCCAAGCTGCCAGCCTGTGAACGGATCGCGGCGAAAGGAAAATTCGCGTTGCTCCCAGGTGTGCGAATTGAGCTCGAGGCCACTGACGTAGGTTGTCTGGTAATAAATCAGCCCGATGACCAGCATGGTCACAGCCATCGCCGCGATCATGAGCCAGTTTCGACGCTGCGGGCGAGCTCGGTCGGCGGGATTGCGTTTGCGATCTGGACTAGGGCCAGCATCCGGCGCTGTTTTGGGCAGGGTATCGCGCGATGGTGGCT
>CAKQNH010000811.1 GCA_934255105.1 uncultured Pirellulaceae bacterium | reverse complement strand
CAAGATCAAGATCAAGATCAAGATCAAGATCAAGAAATCGCTGAGCAACTCTTAATCTGATAGAGATGGAGACCAGTTTTTCGGAACTAAACGTGGGCGCAAAATGGACTCAAATCGTCAGTCAAACCCGCAGTTTTAGCAGTCCAGTGCAATCCCCTATGCTAAGAGTCTGTGCATAGTTGGTATGATAGTTGCGTCAGTGTGCTCTGCCCACGCTCCACAGTATTTTCTATTTTCTATCCGCCAACTTTAACGATTCGGAAACGTGAAAGACAATCAACTACGTAGCCAACTACACAGCCACTTGGGTGCGATCGTCACTCCCTCTGAG
The DNA here is from genome assembly GCA_934255105.1 of uncultured Pirellulaceae bacterium. GTDB lineage: Bacteria > Planctomycetota > Planctomycetia > Pirellulales > Pirellulaceae > Aureliella. The sequence goes on along the minus strand of CAKQNH010000811.1, from coordinate 1,950 downwards.
ACTCGTTTTCGAGTCTGGGCACCAGGCACTGAGCAATTGTCGCTCGAACTGGTCAACCGGCCATCAAACAATCCGCTGGGCGAGCGATCGGCCAAGGGAGAACTACTCCCTCTGCAGGCTACCGCCGACGGGTACTTTGAGCTGGTCCTGCCCGAGCGGTTGATAGGTAGCACCTATCAGTTCGTATTTCCCGACGGTCGCAAGCGGCCCGATCCGGCCAGCCGCTTCCAGCCGGTGGGAGTCCATGGCCCGTCGCAGATTATCGACCCGCACAGCTATGGCTGGCAGGACGCAGCATGGCCAGGAGTTGCCAAACGCGATCTGGTTATCTACGAACTGCACATGGGCACCTTTACCGAACAGGGGACGTACCTAGCAGCCTGTGAACGGCTGCCGGAATTGAAGGAGCTAGGCATCACCGCGATCGAGCTGATGCCTCTGGCCGAATCGGCCGGGGCGTGGAATTGGGGTTATGACGGAGTCCACTTCTTCGCGCCGCACCACACGCACGGTTCGCCCGATGAATTGCGGCACTTGGTCGACACGGCCCATCGACTTGGCATGGCAGTCATCTTGGACGTGGTATTCAATCACTTCGGTCCAGAGGGAAATTACTTCCGGGACTTTGGACCTTACATTTCCCCACAGCACGCGACGGCTTGGGGAGATGCCCCCAACTTTGACAGCCAAGACGAAGCCACTGCAGCGGCCGTACGCAATTATTTCTTGGCTAATGTTAGCTACTGGATCGACGAATTCCACCTGGATGGTTTGCGGATCGACGCCGTTCACTGCATGCCCGATGAGAGCCCCTACCACATCGCCACGGAGGTGGCAGAAGTGTTGGACGCGGTGCGTGCGAAAACGACGAGGCATCTGCATCTGGTCGCCGAATCGAATGTGTACGACGCGCAGATGCTGCAGCCTCGCGATGGTGGCGGTCATGGCTATGACGCACAGTGGTGCGACGACTTCCTGCACTCCGTATTCGCCATCTTGCGTCCAGGCGAGCAAATGTCCAGTCGCGTCTACCATGGAGACGATCTGCAAAAGGTGTTGCAGCGCGGCTATGTCTTCGTGGGGAGCGTCAGCCTCCCACGCCGACGCATTCCGCTTGCCGAGGATGCGGAACGAGCCGATCTAATGTCCTTGGTGTTTTCGATTCAGAACCACGATTTTATTGGCAATCATCCGCTCGGCCAGCGACTGCATCGTTTGACCAGCCACGATGCGCATCGTGCGGCGGCAACTCTACTATTATTGTATCCGGCCATACCAATGCTGTTCATGGGTGAGGAGTTTGCCTCGCCACATCCGTTTTATTTCTTCGTCGACTACAGCGATCCGATCATGCGCGAAGCGGTAGAACTTGGGCGGCGATCCGAATACCCGCAACACGACTGGACGGGAGGGGCTTCACCGCTTTCACCAACCTCGTTCCACGCCTCCAAGATTGGTCCAGCAGAGGCTGGCGATCAGCAGACGCTGACCTGGTATCGCACGCTGATCGCGCTGCGAAAACAATGGCGACAACTGGGCCTAGTCACGGCCGACACGCTGGAGGCCGGCTGGCTGACCGACCAGCAGACAGCGGTGCTACATTATCGATCCGCCGACACCCAACGCTTTGTAGTCGCCCGTTTGAGCAGTCAAGTCATGCAGCACCAACCACTGAGACTGCACGTGCAGGGACACGTTGAACTGAGCCAGAACTGTGACATCGACCAAGCCAGCGGAGAGTTGGTCATCCACGAAAACGGCATCGCCATTGGCCAAGGCTTAGTAACCAGTGAGGCTTAGGTCTCAGGTCTCAGGTCTCAAGGAAGTGGCAGGTATTTCCGTCATGTGTGACAACTTCGTGAGGACTGCTGTCGGCGGCCGTCTCGAGCGCCAGTTCGAGACGATTGAGAAAGCTGACGTTGTCTTCGGAGATTCCCACCGATGCAACAC
>CAKQNH010000810.1 GCA_934255105.1 uncultured Pirellulaceae bacterium | reverse complement strand
CCATAGCCATGGGCATGACGACGTAGGCGTAACCATCGGCGGTGGTCATCAGCGCTGGCTGAGTCGACGAGGCGATGTTCATTATGAAAGAGGTATTGGCGTCGAGCACCTTCAGGAAGTCGCTCACGAAACGGTAATCGAGTTTAAGCTTGATCGGCTCTCCGTCGTAGTCGATCGGCAACTCGACGCGGCTCTGCCCCAAGTCAGCGGTCTTGGCGGTTAGTACCAGCGTACCATCCCCGAACTGGAAGTCCAATCCCCGCGTCTCTAGGTCGGCCACGATGGCCGCTTGTCGAATCACGTTGTAAAACGGACCGACCATCATCGAGATGTTTACCGCGTCTTCCCGTTGGGGGATAACCTGCCGCCAATTCGGATAGCGTCCTTCGACCAATCGCGAGTAGATCGTGCAGCGTCCGGTCCGCAGCAGCACGTCGTTACCGCGTGAAGCGATTTGCACGACTTCCTCCTTGTCGCCGATCGAACGCTCCATCAGGGTCAGCGAGCGAGTGGGAATAATCGTCGCATTGCCGCTGGTTTGATGTCCACCGATGCTCTTGCCGGTACCCTGCACGCGAGCCAGTCGCCGTCCGTCGGTCCCCACCGCCAAGACTTCGTCGCCGTTGAGCTCCAGCAGGACTCCCCCCAGCGCGAAACGCGAACTATCGGGATCGGTCGCGAAGGCGGTTCGCTTGACCATCTCCTTGAACAGACGAGCGGCCAGCTCGTGATATTTTTCCTCTTCGAAACCAACCACCGTGGGAAACTCGTCCGGGTTCATGCTCGGCAGATTGAACTCGGAATGCTGCCCTTTGACGATGGTTGCTGAACCATCCGATTCGAACGTCAGTTGGTCATCGTTGCTCTCGCGGAGGATCATCCCCACGCGGCCCACATGCAGCAGAGCCTTGCCCGGCGTCTGCACCTCGACCCCTTCGACGTCGATGCGGATCCCGGTCTCCATGTCGGTCGCCATCAAGATCACGCGGTCCTCGTCCGCTTCGATTTTAATGTTTTGTAGCACCTCTTTAGGGCTGCGGGTCAACGCCACGCTCCCTGCCAATTGGAAGGCAGATGCCAGCTTTTCTCGATCGCAAGCTATTTTCATGACCTACGTGACTCCATGACGATGACCTGTGTTTGTCGTAACGTGTTGTTTTACAGTCACTTCACTAGAAGCAAAACCCGGCCAAGGCTGGGTTTGCGTCGGTTCAGCCAATCCGCTGTGTCGGCTAGGGCAGTGGTAGCGATCCAGCCAAGTCGCCAGGAAGTCGCAACGGGGCAGGACGACTGAGTGAAAATTGAAGCGGCGAGCTCGCATTGGGGTAGCTGGGAATGGCTGTCAGCCTGTTTGGCTTTTCTGACTTTCCCTCTATAAATTTAAAATATCATTAGTATTAAGAGGCGGCCAAATCGAGTTTTCAACAACTGGCTCCCAGATCATAAGTGCAATGACATAAATACTTTAAGAGGCGTATCCGACCGGCGACTGACAGCGGACAAGTTGACGAAACGGGGTCAGCAGATGTTGGGGTAGCGTTCAGTAATCGGTGGTTGTCTACATCGGCTCCCAGCCGCGACAAATCTTCCCTAGTTGGTCGACAGGAGTAAACCGACAGGCAACACGTTTTCCACAGCCGTAGCCTTGCGGTTTCAGCGCATCGTCTCGAACGTGCCGGACGCCCATGTTGGAGTCCAGGCTTTAGCCGCCTCACGTCTCTTAAATCGCCTAAAGGCTAGACTCCAGCAAGAGCCCATGCCAAGTAGACGGGTTAACCCTGTAGCACCTCGGCTTGAACCTCTAGCAGCAGATTGGCCAAGTCCGTATCGCTGCTGATCAACTTCTCCGTTTTGCGGCAAGCGTGAATCACGGTCGAGTGGTCGCGGCCTCCGTAGAACTCGCCAATCTTCTGCAGGCTCAAGCCCGTTAGCCGCCGCGAGAGCAAGATGGCCAAACCGCGAGCTCGCACGATTTTCGCCTGACGCGTCGCCCCACGCATCTCAGTCAGCCGGACCTGCATCTTGCGAGCCACCGATTTGGCGATAGCCGGTAGCGTGGGGCCGTCGCCAGAGAACAATTGCTGAGCCAGCAAGCCAACCACGTGCATGTCGATCTGGCCCGCAACATTGTTGTTCTGCGCAGCCAGCGTAACAACTTTGTGGATGTCAGGCACCGACAGATTCTTGGCCGATAGGCTCTGGCATAGCTCCAACAGCGGCTCGACAGCCAGCTCGGGATCGATCAGTTGAATCAAAGCGGGGACCAACTGGCCGAGCGTGGTGGCAC
>CAKQNH010000809.1 GCA_934255105.1 uncultured Pirellulaceae bacterium | reverse complement strand
TGTTGTTCAAGCAGTCGCAAACTCGCGTCCCCACTGCGCGTGTGAATAAATTGCTACAAGCCGCACTGCAGCAACAGCAACCGCCACTCTATATGAATCGGCGACCGAAAATCTATTTCGGTTCACAAATTGCCACTACCCCCCCGACGTTGATTCTAATGTGCAATATCCCCCAGGGATTCCCACCCAGCTACCAACGCTATCTGATCAACGTCTGCCGCGACAATCTGCCTTTCGGCGAAGTCCCCATCAAGCTCTATTTGCAGAAACGCGAGAGCCAGGATCTGTCCAATCGTGTAAAGAAAAGTTCCGACGAAGTTATGGAGTGAAATGCGCATGGCCGCTAAGAAAATTCTGTTTATCGTAGGTGACTACGTCGAAGACTACGAAGTCATGGTCCCCTTTCAGATGCTGCAAATGGTCGGCCACGATTGCTCGGCCGTCTGTCCCGGCAAACGCGCCGGTGAAAGCGTAGCCACCGCCATTCACGATTTCGAAGGTGCGCAAACGTACAGCGAAAAGCGAGGACACAATTTTGTGCTCAACGCCGATTTCGACAGTCTCAACTATGACCATTACGACGCGCTCGTCATCCCCGGCGGACGTGCGCCTGAATATTTGCGGCTCAATCCTCAAGTATTGACCTTGGTGCAGCATTTTTCGCATGCCAACAAGCCGATCGCGGCTATCTGTCACGGCGCGCAGATCCTGGCCGCAGCCGGTGTGCTCAAAGGCCGCGAATGCAGTTGCTATCCCGCCGTCGGTCCCGAAGTTGAGTTAGCCGGCGGAACCGTTCCCGCCCCGTCGGCTGGCCTCGACTCAGCCCACACCGATGGGAACTTGGTCACCGCGCCCGCTTGGCCCGCCCATCCCGCTTGGATACGACAATTTCTACAAGTTCTGGGCAGCCACATCGAAGCCTAGCACATCGAAGCCTAGCGCATCGAAGCCTAGTCTCATGCACCCTTGCGTTACTCGTCCAGAGTTTCGACCGCTCTGCTGGTTTGTTTAACGCCGAACCGCAGCAGGCCGCGATGCACGGGTAGGCTCCGCCAATGAGCAGGTCGCTGATGCACCACCACGTTACCCAACCCTCAGTCGCGGTCTGCGCAGGTGACGGCACCTGCAGCGTTACCCTAGCGGAACTCGCCAATAGTTTCGGTTGCGTTGTTCGTTAAACCGCGTGGGCCCCGCCCCGCCCGCGCCTGAGCCGAGACACGCGGGGCGATGCCCACGCGGTTTAACGATTCCACAACAACTGCACGCCGGTAGCAACCATCACGACCACCAAGAAGACCATCACCAGTTTGTTTCCCTTGCGAATGGCCAGACGAGCACCCAATACGCCTCCCAATAGGTTTCCCGCCGCCATCAACAGGCCTGGCAACCATGCGACCTGACCGTAGCACACGTAAAACAGCATCGCGGCAAATGTGACCGTGAAGCCGATCAAGTTCTTCACAGCGTTAGCGCCGACCAAGTCGCCGGAGCGAACTAGGCTCATCGACAGCAGTAATAAGATTCCCATGCCGGCTTGAATGAAGCCCACGTAGATTCCAATAAAGAAAAAAATTGGGGAGATGAAATGCTGAGCCTTAGGAATCAATTCGCTTTTCTCGGTCAGCCGCTTTGGGTTGACGATCAGCACCAGCGCCATCGCCAAAAAGAGGATTCCAAAAACCGGGCGAAAGGCATCCGTTGGAAGGTGGATGGCTAGCAGCGCGCCGACCGGTACACCCAGGAGCGTTGGGATCGCTAATTGCAATGCCAGCTTTTTGTCCAGATGGCCATGGCGGTGAAAGGTAGCGGTCGCCGTGGCAGACGACAGCAGGATAGCGATGCGGTTGGTGCCATTGGCGATTTTAGCGTCCATGCCACAGACCCACATCAACGCGGGCAGAGTCAGGAATGACCCGCCTCCGGCGATCGTATTGACGATTCCAGCAACGAATCCCGCCGCAATTAACAGCCCATACCAAGCCCACTCAAGCATCTTGTTGTCGATCTAGCATAGTGAGCCAAACGGTCCGTAGGCACTCTTGCCTGTATAGGTATTCTTGGCCGTGCGAGCCAATCGTAGAACGAGCACTCCTGCCCGTCTAAGCAAAACGTAGAACGGGCACTCCTGCCCGTTTAGGCAAAACGTAGAACGGGCACTCCTGCCCGTTTACACCCCACAACTTTTCACGAACCTTTTCGCCTAACGATTCTCTTGCACTAGCTCTGCTCGCACTGGATCTTCTCCCTCTGGGAGAGGTCGAGCCTAAGCGAGGGAGAGGGCAAGCGCAATCTACATCT
>CAKQNH010000808.1 GCA_934255105.1 uncultured Pirellulaceae bacterium | reverse complement strand
GGAGCCTTTCAGAATTGGTTCGAAACTGAGCCAATCTGGTAAACACAAGAAGCCGAGACGAGAGTCTCGGCTTTTTTGCGTTAAATCCCGCGTTTTTCTGGATTTTCAGCGGTCGGAACCTCTCTGCCGTGTCTCTGTCCCGTCAGGTGTAACGTCCAGGAACGCTCGTTTCTCGCTCGGCACCCCGCTCAGAACATCGAAAACTCTCTGACTCTCCGGGTTAACGGGGACACCCCGGTTAACAGAATTGGGGGCAGTAGTGAGTACTGCTAGCGACAGAGATCAGAGAGTTTGAGACAAGTGCCGTCCGAGCTCTTTAGAGTGGGGCGAAATCGACCCAATCGGCCGTCTGGGAGCGCCGTCCTCACGGGTGTACAGGCAACCGAGAGTACAGAGAGTAACTCTTTCGACGAAACTAAGATGGCTTCGCCTCATTTCCAAGCGCCTTCTCGTGAAAGCAAATGCCTACATCTTTGTTCTCATGATCGTACGTGATCCTGAGAATGGTTTCGTTGAGGAGTTGGGCACGCTGTGGAAAGGTCAACTGGGACCATTTGTCTGCGTACTGTTTCGCCAGCGCCGGATACTGCGTTGAGGCAGCGATCTGGGCCGCCACAAACTCTTCCATATCGGATGCACGCACCGATACTCCTTTGCATGGTGGACGCCCTCCCGCGTGCGAACGACACTGGTACCAGCGATACAACCTCACGCCAAAGTTACTTGAGTTGGGCGTCATGGCTCGGTTGCACTTGGCGCATATCAGCAGCCTCCGCAAAGGGTACAACTCGGTTGTTGGCTCACGTTTGGTCGGCTTACGTGTTCTGCGGCTAACTATTTCCTGCTGCACTCGATCAAAGATCTGCTGAGATACGATCGCCTCGTGATTACCCTTCATCAATGAACTTGGTTTGTCAGCATCACCTGGCAGAAAGCCAGCGTAAACGCGGTTAGATAGTACCTGCAGGATTCGGCGTGCATTCCAGTCGCATCGACCACCGTCGCGTCGATTGGCTATGTCAGCGATCTCGGCCGGCGTTTTGCCTCGGTCGGCAAGACTGAAAAAGTCTTCAACCAACTCCGCTTCTTCCGGCACGATGACCATGCGACTAAACACTCGATCGTACGAGTAAGCAAAGGGTATGCGTCCAGCGACGCGCATTCCTTTGGCTTTCATCGCGGCACGCGTTTCGGCCATGCGTTCTTTCGTCAGGTCCTGCTGAAACTCGCTAGCGGCAGCAACAATGTTTGACGAAAGTCGACTTGCAGAAGATTCGCCGAAGTGCGGATCAGTCACCACCGTCAGCTTGACACCGCTCTTGTCCAACAGTTCCATCAACCGTGCAAAGTCGAATAAGCGCCGAGTCAATCGATCGTCAGCATAGACCACCAGATGCTCGAACTGGCCGAGCTCAGCGCAGGCCATCAGTCGTTGCATTTCTGGTCGTGCGAGATTTTCGCTCGACGATCCCGGGCCTTGAAATACGTCAACCAGCCGCCAGCCAATACTCGACACCATCTCCATACAGATTCCTAGCTGCGCATCACACGAAGCGAAGCTCGAGTCGTTCGTACGCGATTGGCGTGTGTAGATGGCGCATCGTGGAGATTGCTGAGACATAGCGGAGGATTAGTTTAAGCGACTATGCCCGACGTATCTTTCCCTCTTAATTATCTCGGGAGCTCGGACACTGTAAGCAATCATTTTAGCAACGATTTTTGGCTAGTTCATCGCGAAGCGCGTCAATCTCGATTGGCGGGAACTGGGAATGGATAATTCGATGGCAGTTCGCGCATACGATAGCGAGGTCATCGAGCGTTGTCTTCGTCCCTTCGGCGAGCTCCGAAAGTGGCTTGAGGTGATGCACTTCGCAGTATCGAATGCCATAGAAGTCTTCTGAATCAAAGCCGCAAACTTCGCAAGCCAGTGACTTTGCCGAATTCTTTTTTGCTGCGACGATTTTCGGATCGCGTTCACGAACAAGGTGACTTACGAGACGTCTGCGTCCCTCGCCTTTGACTGAAGTGGTGATGTCAACATCCATACCCAACGAGGAAGTACTCGGCTTCGGAACTGCCGACATTGAGAAGATCGACTTCAGCTGCTTTGCGAATGCCTTATCCTCTGGGTATGCATTCACATAGGCATCGACAACACCGTTGATGTCCTCAGATTCAAGTTCCTTCAAAGTCTGTTGCACAAAGAAATGCTTCTTGGGTGGCTGCCCAGGAACGTAAGCAGTGCGAGTAACGATCCAATCCACAAGGCGAACGTGATGACGATGGGTGCTTTCGTCATTTCTGAGT
>CAKQNH010000807.1 GCA_934255105.1 uncultured Pirellulaceae bacterium | reverse complement strand
GCATACATGCCCACATACTTTTCTCCGAGTCCCAGATCATTGATCGCGGCGGCAACCCGGTTGGCAAGCGTCAGCGCACGGTCGCTGACACTCCCCATCGTCCGACACGCTTCACATTCGCACCAACCGCCACCGTCGGACGGATCTACAGAAATACTATCGCGCTCCGGTTGCGCTTTCATTTCTCGAACGGCATCATCGACAACGACCTGTTGCAGTCCCGCGTTGCTGACACAGAACTTGGCATTCCCGCCACTGGGTCGCTCGCCGCCGACCAAGGCAAAGTATTCGGGATGCTCGTCGAATATCTTTTGGTTCCTGCGCACGATACCACCGTAGGCATGTCCCGTGCTGAGCGAGAACGACGAGTTCATTCGATTGCGTGTCTGCCAGCGGACCCACAGGTCTCGATCCGACCAGGGGGCACCGCGCGGCGCTTGCCGAGTGATATAGTCGGGCCGCTCGACCACTTTGATTGCTGAAGTCAGATGTGGCCGATGCGGCACGATCTCCCAGGTGTCCGTCAGAAAGAACAGCCGATACCCTTGGCGATGCAGCAAGTCCCACACGGCGCACTGGACCGCCGCCGGTGTCGTGCCGAGCAGATAGAGCCCGTTATCCGTCGTCCGCAGCACGTACTGATCGCGGCTGACAGCCCCCGCTTCTAAATCGACAGCGAAGGGAAGATCCGCAAAGCTGGATACCAATCCGACCACAATACCAGACGCCGCGTCTCCGTCTTCGACACGAAACGTGGCACCACTGATACGGCCGAGATAGTCGGCCAGCTCCTCAGCCGCAGCACGTACGTCCGGTAAAGCGTCAGGGCTGACAACGACCGGCAGCAGCGCCCGCCCATCGGAGGCCAAGCGAACCTCGACTAGCGGCTCTGCCGAGAAGGAGCTCAGCGGCGCTATCAAAAAGGCAACCAGCCCAAGCAGTGCAAACACTCGCCACCAACGACACTTTGAGTTCAACATATCTTATCACTCTCTGTTTTGGATTGATCAGTAATCATGGTGGGCGAGTCGATTGATCGTAGCATTTACCTGGCACCACATCGCCGCCAAAACCACATCGCCGGCAGACAAGCAGCAGCGTCTGACGATACGATTGTAGACATGTTCGGTGTCGATTGCTTTTGAATCGAGAGCCTCGCTGCGATTTAGAAGCTGACGGCGACCTTCTGCAGCTCGAGGAACCAGTGCGAACTGTGGTCTTGGTGCTTATTGGCCAAGCCGCAATCGACAGCGGTGGTCTTAAATACTTCTTCGAAAATGATTGGTTCGAAGGCGTGACGTATTCCCACTTCGCTGATGCATACAGTCCAAGGCTAGACGGTTGTTGCAGTCATAAAGCGGGAAAATGGATATTGCTAGTCAACGAACCGTTCGCAGGCGCGCGGGAAATCGCTGCTGCCAAGTATGTAGCGGGCTGGAGCGCGAACACTGGCATGTTCGCGCTAATTTTCCTGTCACCCATTTCGCTGTCAAAATGCGGACTGCCGATGATACGCAGCGGAGGTGGTCACCGTTTTGGCACTGGTCGATTCGCCACGTGAAGACTTTCGCAACTCAACTGCAATCAATGCTCGGCCGCCAGTGTCCACGACTCCGCTCACTGGATATGTACAATGGCCATTTTATCGCTTAACAGAAGATGGATGCATGAAGCGACTGAATGTGCTATTCGTTTGTAGCAGGAACCAATGGCGCAGCCCGACTGCCGAAGCGGTCTACCGTGACGACCCGCGAGTGTCGGTGCGCTCGCGTGGCACGGCGAGCGCGGCCCGGCGAACCGTTTGTAGTGCTGACCTAGCATGGGCGGACGTTGTGCTAGTCATGGAGCCCCAACATCGCAAACGGCTTGTGGCTGATTTCCCAAGCGAAACGAAGGACCTATCGATCCACGTCTTGGACATTCCAGATGACTATGCGTTTATGTCCCCCGAGTTGGTGGAGCAGATCAAATCGGCTTCAGAGCCTATCATCGATGCATTGTGCCTTTGATCGCAGTTTACTTTGCACAAAATGTTACGCCCCGGTACGGCGTAATGGTCAGCGTTATTTGATTCGAGATCCGCTGTGTTGATCCATGCCATCGTTTGAAACCTCAAATCTAGTCGAAGCGCATAGTGACCGATGCGAGGATCGCATCGCCGTAGTCACAGACGGCGACCGCACTTTGATTATTGTCGCCGATGGCGCTGGCGGCACTGGCGACGGCCGCCGCCGGACGTTAGATCGGAAGCCCCGATGCGTGTATCTCTCTGGTTGTTGGGCCTGTTTGCCGCCGCGGTCGCAGCGGCCCTGTTCGCTGGCAGCAATCCCGGCT
>CAKQNH010000806.1 GCA_934255105.1 uncultured Pirellulaceae bacterium | reverse complement strand
ATCCGAGACTGTCGCAACAGATGACAAATAGATCGCTCAATTGTCGCCACGGCGTTTCTCGTTGGACGATGCTCAGCGTTTCCCCGCCGGTTGCCGCCGGCCCTAGCAGCGCGGACAGTCCAGCCGCAGCCAGCAGTTCTTTGGTGGAAGCGAAGACCAGCACCGTGGTGCCGCCGCCATCGAAGGGGAGCAGCACGACGGCCAGCAGCGGAGCGAAGATGACGGCCAGGGGCTGCGTCCCCTTCCACAATTTATCGCGCCACGACATCTCGCGCCACACCTGCTGGCTCCACCGATCCAGCTCGCTTGGGTCCAACCGCGACTTGTTCTCTTGTGAAAAACGCTGCAGCGCTGACTCGCTGGCGACAAGCAAATCATCGCGGCTGGCAGCCTGCAGGGCATCATGGCTATCGAAGTCCTTGAGCGCTTGGCTCAGACGCTGTGGCGTCACTACCTGAGCCCCTTCACCACGTCGAAAGCGCTGGGCGAACTGGGTCACAGTCTGCGAAGCGCTGTGCCAGATTTTCAAGCTCGCCGCCGAACTGCTGATCGCTTGTCGGAACTGCCTGGCGGTGCGGTCGATACCCAAACTGGCCCGCATCCATATGGGTGCTGTGCGTTGCAGGCTATCCGCGATTTGGGCCACGATGGCTGGCGAGGCTTGCAGCCGCAGACCGACAGATCTTCCTTCCGAATCGCGTTGGGCCATAAATTCAAAGCACGCATCGGCGACCGTCTGACGCGCATCGCGAACCTGCTTTTCACGCTCGCGTTGGTTTTTGTCGAACCACCGCAGCCCCTGGTCACTGAACGACTTGAGCTGGGCTACTAACCCGCTGCTGGCGGCTTGAGCCAATGCGCCGCGGTCGAGCCGCTCGCCCAAATTGAAGAGATAATTCGGCGACGGACCGGCGTCTTGCGACGAGAGCGAATTCACTTCAAAGAAAATAGGCAACTCTTCTCCCGCCAACTCCCAGCCCGCAGGTGGTGCCGGGATGCGAGACGCAGCCGAGGCGCTGCGGAAATTATACGCGGCGTAGACGGCGTTCAAGCTAAAGCGATCGACTAACTGCTTGGCTTCACCGAGAACCGTCCCCGGGGCGTAGCGCGTCTTGACGCGATTGATTGCCAAAAAGCGTGGTACGCCGGGCATCGCCTCGCGGAGCGTGGTCAGAATTTGCAACAACGCCGTGTCGTGCAGAGCGTTCATTCGGCAGACGATGATAAATGCGGAACATAGGCGCCCGATGTGCGCCAGTTGCTGTTGCCGCGAGTGAGCCATTTCGGCCGGTGCAAGCTGAGTAGCGTTTGAGTCAAGCGACATAAAGCCCGTTTGAATGTCTGGGCAATCGAGTAGGCCCAGTTGCAGAGTGTCGAGCTGTGCGTCGTAGGCTATCAACGGCACGCGCAGCAAGTCTTGCGACGCGCCTGCGACATGGTGCTGCGCGTTGTACTGGGCTGCGGCCACTTGCGGATCATCGGCCAAATCCTCAGGAGCATGTCCAAACAGCTTGGTGATCAGACTGATCAGCACACTCAGCAGATCGGAATTGTCCTGCCAAACTTTAGGCAGCCACAACACAAAGCGGTGCGTACCGGAATGATTCGATGTGCCGCGCAGTACGCGCTGCCGATTGTGAGGACTCAAGTAGCTGGCCAGCAGCGAGCTCTTGCCTGCGTTAAGCTGTCCGGTTAGAGCCAAGATGGGGCAGCGGCTGACCGCCGTGGAGAGCTGTAAGTGCTCGAGCAGTTCGTTGATGTTGCGAGCCAGTTGCTGTCCCGAATCGAACATATCCGGCGAACAGGCAACTTGCTGATCCCCCAGCCCCTCGAGCAAACTGACTCGACGCGCTGCGGAAGTGACCGGGAACGTCTGCGACAGCCCGACGTCAGGTTGTCTCCATAGCTGGCCCACGACCTGCCAAGCATCTGATGGGGGATTGTTCATCGAGCCAATTCACTCCTAAGCTCCGCCAAGCGCATCAAGCCACGATGAACCAGGTGATCTTTAATAACCAGCGGAGCGGTCAGGTATGGACTCAAACGCATGCCGTCGCCGCCACTAATTATAATCGGAATCGAATGACCGTATTGCTGTCGATAGCGGCCGACCAAGTGCGACACACCGCCCACCAGTGCGCTAGCAGCTCCGCAGATCATAGCCGCTTCTGTGTTCTTGCCGGGCAGGTCGGGCAGGCCCAGCAAATGGGCGGCGGTGATCTCTGGCAGTTGGTCCGCTCCCTTGCCGAGCAGTCGCAGCATCATTGGCACTCCCGGAAGAATGGCGCCTCCTTCAAAACTACCCAGCGTCTGACGCTGTGATTCATTGAGCTC
>CAKQNH010000805.1 GCA_934255105.1 uncultured Pirellulaceae bacterium | reverse complement strand
CCACAGGAGTTTGTCGAGATGGTGCAGATTGGTGAGCTGAGTGGCACCGAGACCGAGTCGCTCGATCACTTAGCGGTCGACTATCAGCAGCGATCTCAAGCTGCGCTCGATACGATTGCCACCGTCACCAGTCTGGCTATTTGGATGGGTATTATTTTATTGATGGCATTCATGATTATTCGCATGGCCATGCAGTACATCAACATGCTCAATTCATTTTTACCCTAGTGGGATAAGCTTCCAGCTTGTCGTGGGATAAGCTTCCAGCTTGTCAGTAAACCCGTGGGATAAGCTTCCTGCTTGTCAGTAAACCCGTGGGATAAGCTTCCAGCTTGTCAGTAAACCCGTGGGATAAGCTTCCTGCTTGTCGGTAAGAAAAATACCAGTAAAAAAATACCGACGGCGGAGCGTCGAGCCACATTGGTCGAGCCACATTGGTCGAGCCACATTGGTCGAGCGACATTGCAGGCCACCGCTGCGAGAAACCGGTGGCTCCTACCCTGCCACGATGAGGGGTTGCCGATTATAAACGAAGGCCCTATCTGGTGTCGGCTGCGCAGTGCGTCCCCAGGAGGTGCGGTTTTTATCTGTACAGAACGACTGGAATTACGGAAAACGGACTGAAATGAGCGATTTGGCTGAGCAGATCCCCAATCGATTCGACCATCAAGCGGTGTGCAAAAAACTATATGCCGACTGGGAGCAGGCCGGCTGCTTTCGCGCCGAGGTGAATCGCGACCGACGGCCGTTTACGATCGTCATCCCTCCCCCCAATGTTACAGGCGCTCTGCACTTGGGGCACGCGCTGAACAACACGCTGCAGGACATCCAAATCCGCTTCCATCGCATGCGGGGTTTTGAAACGTTGTGGATGCCGGGTACCGACCATGCGGGAATTGCCACGCAAGCGGTCGTAGAGCGCCGGCTGAAGGAGCTGGAAAACAAAACTCGCCACGACCTTGGCCGCGAGGGGCTCGTCGAGCGCATTTGGAAGTGGAAGGAGGAGTCTGAAGTCCGCATTTTGAATCAATTGCGGAGCATGGGCTGTTCGTGCGACTGGACCCGTGCGCGATTCACGTTGGATGAGACATGTGCGCGAGCCGTGCGGACCACGTTTTTCGACCTGTTTTCTCAAGGGTTGATCTTCCGTGGCAAGCGGCTGGTGAACTGGGACACTTTCTTGCAAACCGCGGTGAGCGACGACGAGGTGTTTCATGAGGTGGTCAAGGGACACTTCTGGCATTTCAGCTACCCGGTTATCGACCCTGCCCCCGGCGAACCTGCGCAGGTAACGATCGCGACGACTCGTCCCGAAACGATGCTGGGCGATACGGCAGTAGCCGTGCACCCCGATCCGGCCCGGGCCTTGGATACTTACGAGCAGACGCTGCGCAGCAAGCTGGCCAGTGCGCCCAGCAAGGAGCGAGGCCCGCTCGAAGAGCAACTCGAGGAGTTGGCGCAGCGTCGCCAAACGCACCTCCCGCACTTGCAGCAGTTGGCCGCCATGGCTCAGCGCGGTGTCAAGCTGCGGCTGCCTCTGCTAGACCGTGAGATCCTACTGGTTGCCGACACATGGGCCAAGCCGGAACTGGGGACGGGCTGCGTCAAAATCACCCCCGCCCACGATCCGAACGACTACGAAGTAGCCTTGCGCTGCGACCTGCCGATGATCAACATCCTCAACAGCGATGGGACGCTCAACGCGGAAGCGGGCAAATATCAGGGGCTGACAGTCCGCAAAGCTAGGCAAGCTGTGGTGGATGATCTCGATGCGCTGGGGCTGCTGGGCGAAATCGAAGACCGCGAGATCGACATAGCTCACAGCGACCGCAGCAAGACGGCTATCGAACCGTTTCTGGCCGACCAGTGGTTCGTCAAGATGGACCAGTTGGCGCAAAACGCCATGGACGCAGTCAGCGATGGACGCGTGAAGATTCTGCCCGAACGGTACGCCAAGGGCTACCTGGATTGGCTGGGAGAGAAACGCGATTGGCCCGTGGGCCGACAACTATGGTGGGGACACCAGTTACCGATCTGGACGCGATCGTTCGACGACGCGGCCGAGGCGGGCAAGGAACTGAGGCGATTACAAGGGCTGCCAGAGACGAAGGCGGGCGAGTTGGCCGCTACGCTCGAGTCGGCCACTGTACTCCATGTGTCGATTCTCAAAGATGGCTCGCCGCTGGAGAAAACGCTGGAACAAGCGGGCTTTGAACGGCAAAGCGATGTGCTCGACACGTGGTTTTCTTCGGCCCTAGTGCCCTTTACCGACCTGGGCTGGCCCGAACAATCACCCGACCTCGAACGCTATCTGCCTTCCAGCGTGCTGGTGACC
>CAKQNH010000804.1 GCA_934255105.1 uncultured Pirellulaceae bacterium | reverse complement strand
CGGCCAGCCACCGGGGCAGAGACGACGTATTTTTCGCGGATGCGCGTTTTTCCGTCCTCCTGCACCGTTACGCGCAGAGGACCTAGCATCGCCGTGGCCGATTCGACTTCAATCGGTTTGGGGAACATCACAAACGCGATGACCAAGCCAACGGCCACCAGTAAGATCCCCCAAATAAGTGTTTTCAACGAGAATTTCATGAATGTGTGCTCTGTCTATTCTCTTGTCTTAAGAACGCCGATGAGATCTAGCCGGTTGATGCGCCGCTGGACGATCCAGGAGGAAATGATCGTGGCCAGGACCACGACCATTGCAGCCATTCCTAGCGTACTCGGATTGATGACCAACGGAATGCGGTAATTGTCAGTATCCAAGCCGCTGACCATCAATGCCGCCAGCCCGAAGCCGAACAACCAACCGACTGGAATGGCCAGCAGCGTAAACAGGGCGATTTCTGCCAGCAAGACTATCGAGACCTCGCGCTTCGAAAATCCGATGACGCGCATGGTGGCTAAGTCGCGACTGCGTTCGGAAAGCGAGATGCGGGCGCTGTTGTAGACGACTCCGATGGCGATCACTGCGGCGAATCCAACGATGAATGAGCGCATGACCAATACGCTCTTCTCCATAGTTTCTTGGAAGCTGACGATGACTGCATCCTTGATGGCCACGCTGGCCACGCTGGGGCGAAGTTCCAGTTCGTGAAAGACCTCATCGATGCGATTGGAATCCACTTTTAGAAAGGCACCTGAGGCAACGCTCGATTCCTTGAGCAGGTGATGCAACTGCTGCTTGTTCATGTAAGCATTTGCGCCCGAGTACTCTTCGACAATCTTGGTGACTTCCAAATTCAGTGTCGGCCGTTTATCCTCGAGTACGTCTACCGTCAGCAGGTCGCCGGGTACAACACCCAACACCTCCGCCAGTCGCGTGTTAAGCATGAGACCGAACTCAGGGATACTGACGGGCTGCTCTGCGGTGTTCAATAATCGATACAGTTGTGGCTGTGGCTCGAGCCCCATGATGGCGACACGTTTGGAGCGATTCTGGAAATGAATGCGAGCGGCGACCGAGCGCATCGTCTCGCTGTGTTGGACACCAGGCAAGTTGTCCATTTCATAAACCACCGAGGCTGTCGCTGGCTCTACGAAGGTAACGGTCAAGTCTTGCCGCTGCGCCTTGCGGAATTGAAAATCCATCATGTAGTTGATGGCATCCAATGTGAAACTACCCAGAATCATAACCGCCACAGCCATGCCGATACCCAGCACCGACAGGCTAGCCTTAACCGGCTGGCGCGACACGTTGCGGACCACCATCCGCAGTTCTGGCGACAACAACTGCCGGGGTAGTAGGCGTTCAATCAGCGTGGGACGAAAGCTGGGCGGAGCCTCTGGACGCATGGCTTCGGCGGGTGGTAAGCGGATCGCACTGCGCACCGCAAACCAAGTCCCCAACATGGCAGCAGCCGTTGTGATCAAGAACACCATCGCGACAGCCATAAAATCGATCCGCAATTCGAGGGCCGGGAAGCGATAGTAGCTGTGATAAAGTTCGGTAATTCCCGATGCCATCCAGATACCGAACAAAGTCCCCACGACTGTTCCGCTCAACGAAATAATTAAAACTAAGTTAAGGTAATGCAGGCCTACTTCCCAGTTGGTATAGCCAAACGCCTTTAGAGCGGCGATTTGTTCACGTTGCTGGCTGATGATTCTGGAGATGACGATGTTGAGCAAAAAAGCTGCAACCGATAGGAAGATGGCCGGTGCCATGATAGCCATCCCGCGAAGCTGTTTGATCTCATCGCTCAAGTATTGGTGAGAGATCTGCTCTTCACGGAGATAGGCTCCCACGCTGCCGAACGGTTTAAGCAAGCGATCTAGCTCATCGACGACTTCATCAGGCTTGCTGCCATAGGCCAACTTGAGCGTGACGCTATTGAATGCCCCAGTCATGTCAAAGGCCGATTCTAAGTCGCGTCTGCTAATCCAGAAGATTCCAAAACGTTTGTCATCGGGCATGATGCTGCCAGGTTGTATCTGGATCACATACTCGGGCGATAATACGACGCCGACGATCTTGAGTTGTTGCATACGACCATTGAGAATGGCCTTGACCGAATCTCCCGGCACAAAGCCGTGGGCATCCGCGAATACTTCCGACACAACCACTTCGCCAGTCCGCTCCGGCTCGATCATGCGCCCCCGCGAAACATAGAGCCTGTTGAGTTTAACGTCCCCGAACTCAGGAATAGAAATCAGCCGAGCGGTCGCCGGTTCGCTCATTTCGGGTACGTCCAACAGCACGTCGTACGTCAAGCGAGTTTCGATCGC
>CAKQNH010000803.1 GCA_934255105.1 uncultured Pirellulaceae bacterium | reverse complement strand
GCATTTGCGCACGTTCGAAACGGGGCGCAAGCTGGATGATTATGGCACGGCGTTGATCAAGTATCAAAACGGCGGGTTGGGAACGGTGACCGCATCGCAGATCAGCCACGGCCGCGAGAACGATGTGTTGATTGAAATCGACGGTACCAAGGGATCGCTGCAATGGCGTCAGGAAGACCCCAACTCCATGCAGGTCCGAGCCAACGGCCAACCGCACAGGATTTACACGCGCGACCCCAACGCATCTTATATGCAAGGTGCCGGTGCTGCGGCCTGCCGTCTGCCGAGCGGCCATCCCGAAGGTTTCTTCGAAGCCTTTGCCAACGTCTATGTAGCTGCCTTTGACGCCATGATCGCCAAAGCGAGTGGCCAACAAGTCGAACGCGTCGATACGACTTACCCGAACGTGAACGACGGCGTCGAAGGGATGCTGTTCATCCAACAGTCGGTGGCCAGCAGCCAACAGGATGGTGCTTGGCTACCATTTAAGTGCGAGCGCGCACGGCGCTAAGAAGCGACTATGGAATTCAATCGAGCAGTGATCGTGGGCGTGGGACTCTTGGGCGGTTCAGTCGGCCTGGCCCTGCGCGCCCGAGGCATGGCGCGACACATCGTCGGTTGGGGACGGCGCGCAGAATCGCTGCACGAGGCGCTCGTGCTGGGTGCTATCGACTCGATCGACACCGACCTGGCCAGCGCCTGCCGAGACGCCGACCTGGTCGTGGTGTGCACTCCCGTGCAGTGCGTCGTGCCACAGGTACTGGCCTGCCTAGACGTCATTGCTGCAGGCGGCTTGATCACCGACGTGGGGAGCACCAAGTTCAGTATCTGCAGCCAGTTGGCTGGGAGCGGGGATGCGAATTTTTGTGGCTCGCACCCATTGGCTGGGAGCGAAAAAAGTGGGGTTAGCTTTGCGTCGCCAGAGCTGTTCAGCGGAAGGTTGACCGTGGTTACACCCACACCGCAGACCAGCCCAGAATTGGCCCACCGCACCGAAGGGTTCTGGCGAGCACTAGGCAGTCGTACACTAAGGATGAGTCCGCTGGAGCACGATTGTGCGGTGGCTCGCACCAGCCACTTGCCACACATCGTGGCTGCGGCGCTAGCGGCCGAGACGCCCGATGAACTGCTCCCCCTAGCGGCTTCGGGATGGTGCGATACAACACGTGTAGCGGCCGGAAGTATCGCAATGTGGCGGCAGATCCTACAAGAGAATCGCTTGCCAGTGCTGGATGCCCTCCAGCAGTTTACCGCTTCACTGGAAATATGGATCGAGGCACTTCGCCGCGATGATGCCGAGCAAATCGAACAACTACTGCTAGCAGGAAAGCAACAACGTGACTCTGTGGGAAATTGACATTCATCCAGCCGCTGGTGAAAGCGACGTGGCGGCTATCAATCTAGCCAGTGCCGCCCGCGACCTGGGGCTGAGTTCCGAGCTGGCAATCGCAGCGGCGCACGGCTATCTACTGCAGGGCGAGCTGAGCGACGCACACGCCCAACAGGCCGCCGCCGAGCTGCTAGCCGATGCGGTGACCGAGCAGACAACCATCGCTCGAGTCGGCCAGCCGCAGCTTGCTGCCCCGCGCGGCAAGCTCGATCAACTGGTCCACGTGCTCCCCAAGCCCGGTGTGATGGACCCCGTGGCCCAGAGCACACTGCAGGCGCTGCAGGATATGGGCCTGCCCGTCGAACAAGTTACAACGCTGCGCAAGTATTGGCTGAGCGGGCTTGAGCCAGCCGAACTGAATCAACTATGCCAAAAGCTGCTGTCGAACGATTCGATCGAACGCGTCATCGTCGGTCCTCTGCACTTGGACAAAATCGATGTGGGCGATGAGTATAAATTCGAGCTGGTACACTCGCTCATTCGCGAACTAAACGATGAACAACTGATACAGCTCAGCCAGCAGGGGCAACTATATTTGACCCTGACCGAGATGCAGACCATTCAACAGTACTATCGCACGCTCGGGCGCGACCCGACCGATATCGAATTGGAAACAGTGGCTCAAACCTGGAGCGAGCACTGCAGCCACAAGACGCTCGCAGGACGCATTGCCTACAGTGACGAACGTGGCCAACGCAAATTCAAGAATATGCTCAAGGAGACTATCTTCCAAGCCACGCAAACCATCCGCGCCGAATTGGGTGACGATGACTGGTGCGTGAGCGTGTTCTCCGACAATGCCGGTATCGTCAAATTCGACGAAGACTACCACGTGGTCTTCAAAGTAGAAACGCATAACCACCCCAGCGCAATCGAACCCTACGGCGGCGCCAACACGGGAATTGGCGGCGTGATTCGCGATACCATGGGAACCGGGCTGGGGGCCAAGC
>CAKQNH010000802.1 GCA_934255105.1 uncultured Pirellulaceae bacterium | reverse complement strand
TATGCCAAACACGATGAATTTGAGAATCAGCCGGGACCGCGGCGCATGCTCCCCGTGTCGCCATTGTGGCTCCGGGAAGCCTTGGGCGTCGTTGAACTCGATCCAGCCATGCATCACAACGGCCCCACGCTGCGGCCGGATGGCAAACTGGAAATCGAGACCCTCATCCCCTCGCCACGCGGCCCCTATCGCCGAGTGCTAGTGCTCAGTTCCAATACCGCCACGATTGAACAGACGCTGCTCTACAACCACATTGGCAAGCTAGTAGCGATCGCGCAGCAAAGCGAACACCAGTACTACTCGGCGATCAACTGGAGCCTGCCGCACAAAGTCAACATTCAACTGCAGCCCGACGAGGGGCCGGCCTTGGCGTTCGCTGTGGAAGTCGAATTCTACATGGTCAACGAAGCGGCTACTAACGATCCCACCGCCTTTACGCCACCCGATCCAACCGGCCTGTCGACTTTCAACATAGCCTCAGGTCCCGGCATCGCTCAGGCCACCACCGCCGCCCCGCCCGTCTACACTCAGGCGTCACCGCGCCAGGACCAGCAGGGCTCTCTCACCGGCTACCGCTTAGTGCGATAAGTATCATAAGAAGGATTGCTTTCGTAGGCGAAGTGCCAGACTTTGGATGTTCCCATTTCGCATGTCACATTTGGCGGTGGAACTGCGGAATTCGCTAGCCGATGGTGCAGCGCAGCGGAACCATCGGAGGAGGCTTTACCCGGATTATTCAGAAGTGGGCCAGTTCAAGCGCATGTGGATGTGGCTATCTTCACCGCTGGGGCGAACTCGCCATTGCGTTACCTGTGGACCGTCGCGCAAGGCAGCCAAGCCCAGACCGCCAATGGGGGAAGGTGCCGCATGGCCGCCGATCAGCTTGGGAGCAATGAAGACCTCGCACTGATCGATCTGTCGCAACTCCAGCAAACTCCCCAGCAACTCACCGCCACCTTCAACTAACACGTTGGTGGCACTGTAGTGGCTGCCCAAATGCTCTAGCAGAGCATCCAGCCGCAGGTTGCGATCGGCCAAGGGTGACAAATGAACGTGGCATCCCAAGTCGCTCAACCGCTGGGCTTTCTCCGGCGATGCATCAGGCCCGGCGACCAACAACACCGGGACCTGCCGAGCGGTGAGCGCCAGATTGCTCTGCAGCGGCAATTGCAATTGCGAATCGAGCACCACGCGCAGGGCGGTGCGGAGTGGCGAGTGCGGAGTGCGGGCCGTCAAACGCGGATTGTCTAAGAGGGCGGTGCGGCTACCGACTAAGATTGCATCGACGCGGCCGCGCAGTGCTTGCACCCACGCGCGACTGGTCGCACCAGATATCCATTGGCTGTCGCCAGTGTGTGTGGCCAGTTTCCCATCGAGGCTCATCGCCCACTTAGCGATCATCCACGGTCGACCAGTGCGCACACGTTTGAGGTAGGGTGCCGCGAGTTGTTCGGCGGCCGCTTGTTCCACACCCACCTGGACGCTTAAGCCCGCGGCCCGCAACTCGGCCACTCCCTGCCCAGCAACTTGTGGGAAGGGATCGAGCTGGGCAATAACGACGCGGGCAATACCGGCTTCGATAAGCGCCTGGGTACAGGGAGGTGTCTTACCGTGATGACAGCAGGGTTCGAGCGTTACGTAGGCAGTCGCGCCCGCCAAACGCGTGGCATGGCCACGGTGCAGGGCATCTTCCAGGGCAGCTCGCTCGGCGTGCGCGTGGCCAAAGCGAGCATGAAAGCCCTCTCCCAGCAGAACTTCTTCGCCTGAGTCGTCGGGTGGAGCGACCAGCACGCAGCCGACCAGCGGATTGGGTTCAACAGCACCCTCCCCGCGGGCGGCCAAGTCGAGCGCATGGCGCATCCAGTGGCTGCTTACTAGCCCGGTAGCCACAGTTTGCTTTCTCCTGCGCCGGCCGATCCCTCTTGACCTGGCAAGACCAGCCCGCTGCTCGATTCGCGCTGGGCCGATTGTTGGAGCAAGCGGTGAGTCAGCTCGTCTCCATCGGCCGCGTGCGAAGTCATGCCGGCGCGCCGTCCTTGCCCCTGCTCCATGACATACTGCATGAAGCTCAACAAGTACGGATCGTCTGGATGTTTGGTCGCAGCCTCTATCATCGCCCGCTGAGCCGCCTCGGGCTGGCCGGCGGCGCTGAGCATTTGCACCAAATCGATAACTACCCTGCCGACTGGCGCGCCGACAGCTCCCATGCGCTCGACCAACTCGCGAGCGTAAGCGATTTTATCATCCAATTTGGTGGCGAACATTTTTAGCGCCGACAGGGCGGTGATCTGTACCTCCTGGATGTCAGCTAGGCTCTCGCGTTGACGCACAGCCAAGCTGCTGTGGTAGAACG
>CAKQNH010000801.1 GCA_934255105.1 uncultured Pirellulaceae bacterium | reverse complement strand
CTCGATGCGCTGCGTGGCTTGGATATGTTTTTCCTCGTGGGGTTTTCCGGCATTTTCCGGGCCTTGCCGAAGTGGTCGGATCATCCTGCATTTCAAGTTCTTGCCGATCAATGCAAACACCCGGAGTGGCACGGGTTCACCGCCTGGGATCAGATTTTCCCGCTGTTCATCTTCATGATGGGCGTTGCGATGCCGTTCTCCTTTGCGAGGCGACTTGAGCAAGGAGAAAAGAGATCGATCTACAAACATGTCGCCTTTCGAGCCGTCGCGCTGTTCGTTCTTGGACTCGTCTATTGGGGCAATCCGCTAGGAGCGGAAAATTCTGGCTTCGGCTACTACAGTGTTTTATACCGCATCGGCTTTGCCTATTTTTTCGGTTCGCTGATCGTTTTGAACTGCACAGCTAGAGGGCAGGCGATGTGGGCTTTCGGCCTGCTGATGGCTTACTATCTTGCCATGCGATTTATCCCGGTGCCCAGCTATGGTGCAGGTGATTTTTCAGAACAGGGGAATCTGGTTGCCTTCGTTGGCGGATGGTTCGAGGGCTTCCTCCCGTCCGGTACCAAGCATTTGCTTTCGCTTACCTTAACCGGCAGCGTGGCCAATGCCGTGTTCGGTGCCTTGGCCGGTCAGTGGTTGCGCTCCGCGAAAAGCGGTAGCGCGAAGACTCTTGGCCTACTGATGGCGGGTATGGCGTTCATCGCCCTTGGCTTGTTAGCACACCAATCCTTTCCAATATGCAAAAAACTGATGTCCACCTCTTTCTCTTTCCTGACCATCGGAATCAGCCTGGTTTTGCTGGGATCGTTCTATTGGGTGATCGATGTGAAGGGATACCGCAAGTGGGCATTTTTCTTCGTGGTGGTCGGCATGAACTCGATCACCATCTATCTCGCCACACGCTATGTTGATTTCGGTCGTTTGGCTAGAGTTTTTGTCGGCGGTTGGGAGGAATTGCTGGGAGCATTCGAGCCCGTCGTCCTGGCCATCGCCACTGCGGCGCTGATGTGGCTGTTCCTGTACTTTCTCTATCGGCGAAAGATTTTTCTTAAAGTGTAGCGAGGTAGTTAAGCTTGAAGCTGTCCCTTGAAGCTGTACCTGGAGGGATCGCGAGCTAGCTTAGCGCAGGCCAACGTTGCCTTAGAGGCGTACATCAGTCGTGAGCCCACACATCGTAGTTAACTGGTTTGATTTTGGTCGTTTGCGAGGAAGCTGAGTTGGTCAGAGTTCCCAACTTCTTTGTTATCGGTGCGCCGAAGTGCGGCACGACATCGCTGTACGAAGCGCTGCGGCGGCAGCCGTCGATATTCATGCCGCACGATCCCCAGCGTTACTGGTTGGCCAAAGAGCCCAATTACTTTTGCCCAGAGTTGATTGCTCGCGACAAATTGTCCGTCAGTCGCCCGAATGATTATTTGCGTTTGTTCTCGACCGCTACTGACCAGAGCTGCATCGGAGAAGCTTCCGCGCTGTACTTGTTTTCAGAGAGCGCTGCGCGGCGCATCTACCAAACGTATCCTCGCGCGAGAATGATCGCAATATTTCGTGAGCCGGTGGCTATGATGCAAGCCTGGCATGCGGACAATCTACGTCACGGACATGAGGTCGAACTTTCATTTGAGCGAGCGATCGAGCTAGAGGAGCCTCGTCGCCAGGGGCGGCACTTGCCGCGAGGTTGCGGCTATCCTCAGTGTCTGCAATATCGCAGCATGGCGACCTTCAGCCAGCAGATCCAGCGCTATCAACGCTACTTTCCTCCCGAGCGGATCAAAGTGCTACTCTTGCAGGATCTAGCTCAGCAGCCGCAGGCGACTATCAACGATGTGCTGGATTTTTTAGGTCTACCGGCGGCAGCCCCGGAACGGCTGGAAGTGCATAACCAGCGGACGCAACTTCAGCAAGGCGAACTGCTGAAACACCGGTTGAAGAACTGGCTGCGCGGGTTCGGAATCGTCCGCGCTGCAATTGAACACATACCCATCGATTTCGACCACATGCTAGGCAGGATCCTGCGCCCGGCCATGAGTCGTAGAGTCGTTGGGCGTTCGGTGGATCCCAGCTTTCTGGCAGATCTCCGACGGCAGATGCGTCCCGAAGTGCAGCGACTCTCGCAGCTCATCGGTCGTGATCTGTCACACTGGGAGATGAGCGCGGAAGCGGGAGATAGTCTTAATATTTCCACGCCCCACCAGGCATAGCACATCGCCAGCACCGGATAATTCGAGCCACAGTGTGGCGTTTTGAAGTCCGTCCTCGGCCTACGCCACAGGATATTCGACCACCCGCAGCAACGTATGTAATTCTAGCCGGGGTGCCCTTCAATCGCCTGTAGGCCAGTTTAGGGCAAAGTTCTTTGCAATACTGCAACGCTACATTTTGGAGGATGAGGCCCAAATC
>CAKQNH010000800.1 GCA_934255105.1 uncultured Pirellulaceae bacterium | reverse complement strand
CATATCTACTGTGTTTAACCCCAATCATCCAAATGGTTTAAAGACAAACAGCCCGGCCAGTCCCACGCATTCTGGCTCTTCGCCGCCAGCGGCGGAGGGATATAATGCTAACACTCCCGCACCGCACGGCAAGCCGACTAGCCTGCTCAGTTGGCCGGGCGTGTTTATTATAGGCACCGACACCGAAGTGGGTAAAACCTTCCAAGCCTGCCGACTCGCCCGCACGCTGGTTGAGCGAGGTGTCAACGTGGGAGTCTACAAGCCGGTCGCGAGTGGTGCCCCAGCTATTCCCGCGTCACCTGAGCAGAGTTCTCCCCTGGACAACCCCCAGCACAATAATCCCGCGGGCAGTTCCCTGGGCAACAGCGACTCCCTGGGCAGTTCCCTGGGCAACAGCGACGCAGAGCAACTGCACCATGCTGCTCGCTCTCGCCAGCCACTCTCACGCATCTGTCCGCAATCTTTTGTGACAGCGGTAGCACCTCCCGTGGCAGCGGTCCGGGAAGGCAAGGCGGTCGATGAACAGCTATTGATCGACGGTGCTCAGTGGTGGCTAGCGCACTGCGACTTCCTAATCGTCGAAGGTGCCGGAGGCGCGCTCTCGCCCATCTCTGATTCGATGGTGGTGCTCGATCTGGCCCAACAATTGCAATTGCCGCTGGTGCTCGTCGCCGCCAACCGTTTGGGAGTCGTCAACCACACGCTGCTGACGCTCGAAGCCGTGCATGCCCGACAGCTACCACTGCACGGAATCGTCCTCAACACATTTTCCGCCTCAGACGATTCACGAACCACATTACCTGCGGATGGCACTGCGGTGATTGGCACTGACAGTGACACATCGCGCCATACCAATCGCGAACTGCTGCAACGGTTCACCACGGTTCCCATCGTCGACAGTATCGAACAACTGCTCGGCCCGTAGTCTCTCACTCCACCAGCGGTTTGCAGTCGTTTTCATCGCGTTTGCCGGTTGAGGTCCGTTGCAAGGTATTATTGTAGACTTTTAGTAGTTGTCGCCATTCTACCCCAATTCACCTTGCACGGAATTTACTATGCTCTGTTCATCGAGCGTCTATCGAACCGGCCTCCTAGCTGAGGCCCTGCTGGCGGGCATATTCGCGATCGCAACGACTGCGGCGGCTTGGGCGGAGGATACGCATGACGATCGCGAGCTGACTGCGAAAGAGAATCCAGCCAGCGTGCGCTGCCAAGTAACTCCGCTGGCAGATCATCAAGTGGCGTTCACGATCGATGGCGTGGAGAAGGTTCGCTGGCACTACGGTACTCAGTATCCACGGCCGTTCTTCTTCCCGCTCAATGGTCCATCTGGAGAGCCACTGACGCGGATGGGACATCCCGGTGCGCCCGATCATGACCACCATCAATCGGTCTGGTTCGCCAACAACAAGGTCAATGGGCTCAATTTCTGGGGGAACACCAGCGATACTCAGATCCGCCAAAAACAGTGGTTGTGCTACCAAGACGGTCCTGACCAAGCCACGATGGTTGTGCTGCTTGGGTGGTACGCAGCGGATGGTACTGAAGTCATGCAGCAGGAACTCGTGGCTACGCTTCTGCCCGTCCCGGCAACTGCCGTAGGCGAGCCGGAAGAACATGCGTTGGAACTGCAGTTCACCCTCCGCCCATCCGCCGCAGGCGCACAGGTCGATCTGGAGCAGACCAATTTTGGCTTCTTGGCGGTGCGCGTGGCCAAGAGCATTTCTGCCAGCTTCGGTGGCGGCAAATTATCCAACAGCGAAGGGGCGGTCGGCGAGCCGGAGTGTTTTGCCAAGCCAGCCAAATGGATGGACTACAGCGGCCCCCTGGCGGTCGGTCAGGGCGCGGACCGGAAGAATGTGGATGAAGGAATTACGTTCTTTGATCATCCTCAGAATCCACGCTTCCCCACGCATTGGCACGTGCGCGGAGATGGGTGGATGGGAGCCGCC
Organism: uncultured Pirellulaceae bacterium; assembly: GCA_934255105.1. Lineage (GTDB taxonomy): Bacteria > Planctomycetota > Planctomycetia > Pirellulales > Pirellulaceae > Aureliella. The sequence continues at coordinate 471 of CAKQNH010000800.1, read as the reverse complement.
TACGCTTTGGAAAGACCAGATCAAATCACGCAGGACAAACCGCTGACACTGCGCTATTTGCTGCATGCCCACGCGGGCCGGTACGACCCTGCGGAAGCTCAGCGCGTCTTTGAGGAATTTGCCGAGCGGACCGCCTGGAGTGTCACCAAGGGGACCAAGCCGAGCTACCAGTTCGAAGCCAAGCGGCAGTGAATGACCAGTGAAGAGTAATTCTCGACGCCCTTTGCATTCTAGATCTGCTCGACAATAGACCATTCCTTGCGCCACCCAAACGCTTCCGTGGCCCACCCAGACGCTCCGTGGACGGCTCAATCGCCATCGCCATTCACGGGGGAGCGGAACTGACGCCACGTAGAACGGGCACTCCTGCCCGTTTACTCCCCCACAACTTTTCGCGAGCCTTTTCCCTATCGATATCGGTATCGATATTCTTGCACTAGCTCTCCATTCTTGCACTAGCTCTCCATTCTT
>CAKQNH010000799.1 GCA_934255105.1 uncultured Pirellulaceae bacterium | reverse complement strand
ACGCAGTACAGGCCCAGCGACGCGACGCTCAAAGAGGCTGGTATACCCCCCGAAGTAGCCGACTTAGCCACGTTCGCTAAAGGCAAGGGATGTGGCTATTGCCAGAAGAAGGGCTACCGCGGCCGGATGGGTATCTACGAGCTAATGGTGGTCAGTAGCAAGATCCGGGAAATGATGTTCCAAGGCAGATCCACCATAGAAATCGCTGAGCAAGCTATCGAGGAGGGGATGACCACGCTGTATTGCGATGGCGTTCGCAAGGTGTTGATGGGGCTGACCACTCTGGAGGAGGTCTTCCGGGTCGCCAAGACAACCGAGCAGGATCAGAAGGCGCTCCCAATCGTGTTTGCAGAGTTCTTAGCAAAACATGCCAAGGATGCAAGCGTGCAAGCTTAGGTCGGCGACGACTACCGTAAGAGCCCCTTAACGGCTCACCCTGCCGCAGAGCACAGGCATCCCGACCAAAGGAGGGGCGCGATTTGGCTAGCCAGAGCCAATTCCTGGACTTTGGAAGACTAGGGAAGATACAATCACTACGGCCCGCAGCGACTGACACTGGTTTTCGTAGCCGAAGTCGCCAGACTTTGGACGAATAGTCGGTAGCGAAGTCGCCAAGACTTTCGACGCGTCGACGTTTACACCCGAAACTCTTGGCGAGTTCCGCTAAAACGAGCTGCTTCCGCCATGGCGAACTGCCAGCATTGCTGGCGCAGGCTTGTTGCTAAAACAAGCAAAACTGACTTTTCAAACAACTACTTTTCTCAATTTGATCCATACTAGCAATTAGGCCTTGAGCGCTCGTCTCAAGCCACCACACAGAAGCGCGATGCATTTAAGGCGCTTTCAACACATTCGTAATGGGGAAACGAACCGTCCATGGCCACGGTGTTAATCGACAAACTCCTGCAAGCCGCCGTCAAGCAAGGCGCCAGTGACATCCACATAGTGGTGGGACAGCCCCCCGTGTTTCGCTTGCATGGTCGCATGCGCAAGTTGGAAACGAAGGTGTTAGAGCCCGATGACACAATGGCGCTGATGAAGAGCATCGCGCCCGACCGCTGCCAGCGCGAGCTGCAGGAGGCGGGGAGCTCCGACTTTGGCTTTGCCTTCGGCGAGCTGGCTCGCTTCCGGGTCTCGATTTTCAAACAACGCGGCAACATCTCGATGGTGTTGCGGCAGATTCCCAACGACAAATTGACTCCCGAACAGCTCGGCCTGTCCGACGCAGTGGTTGAGATGGTGCAGCGGCCGCGCGGCTTGGTGCTGGTCACGGGTCCCACCGGTTCGGGAAAGAGTACCACGCTGGCCAGCTTGATCAACTTCATCAACGAAACGCATGACCACCACATCATCACGATCGAGGATCCGATCGAGTTTTACCACGAACACAAAAAGTCGACGATCAACCAGCGCGAGGTGGGAGTGGATGTGCCCAGTTTTGCGGAGGCGCTGCGCCGCGCCTTGCGGCAGGACCCCGACGTGATTCTGGTGGGTGAGTTGCGTGACTTGGAGACGATTCAAGCGGCCATTAGTGCGGCGGAAACGGGGCACGTGGTGTTTGGAACTTTGCACACCAACAGCGCTCAGGGGACGGTCAACCGTATCATCGACGCGTTCCCTGGGAACTTGCAGGATCAGATTCGGACTCAGTTGAGCACCTCGCTGATTGGCGTGGTCGCACAGACGCTCCTGCCACGCATCGGCGGTGGTCGAGTAGCCGCCTATGAGGTGCTGGTCGTCACGCCGGGCATTTCCAATCTGATTCGCGAAAACAAAACCTTCCGGATCAACTCGGCCATCCAAACGGGTGCCAAGTTTGGCATGAACCTGCTGGACGACGAGCTATTCAGATTATGGCGGGACGGCATTGTGCTCGTGGAGGATGCGCTCAACAAAGCCCACCGCCCCGACGACTTGGCCAAGCGGATCGTCAACGCGCGTCGCGGCTTGGGCCAAGACGACGATACGGAAGAAGAGGAAGAAGTTTGATGATGACACAAATTGCATTTATTCACCTCCAGTCAAAAGCCTAGAGCCTAAGGCCCTATCACATGGTTGTTCGCAGAATTGGTCAAATCCTAGTCGACTTGGGCTTCATCACCGATGAGCAGCTCGAGGTGATTCTCGACGAGCAGCAGCAGCGTCCTGGGGCGTTGTTGGGCAAAATCGCCGAGGACATGGGGTTGGTAACCGACGAACAGTTGGCCCAAGCATTGGCCGAACAGTTGGGCATGCAGACCATCTCGCTGGGAGAAATCACGCTCCCCCCCGACGTGCTGGAGAAGATTTCGGAAACGATGGCGCAGATGTATCGCATCGTGCCAGTGCAATTCGATGGCGACACGCTGACTGTCGCCACCTGCGATCCACAGAACCTGACGGTCCAAGACGAACTGCGCACGTTCTTGGGTTACAACATTCGCA
>CAKQNH010000798.1 GCA_934255105.1 uncultured Pirellulaceae bacterium | reverse complement strand
ACATCACACTGCCGACCGCATCCTGCTGTTTGAGCACCAACATTGAGATGCATGCCGCCAAGATGGAGGCGTAGTGGAACTTGGTCATCTCGCCCCGTCCGTAGCCCATGCTGGCGGAGCTGTCGATCAGCAGGCTGCAGCGCAGATTGGTGTCCTCTTCATACTGCTTGATCACCAACCGATCCTGGCGCGCCCAAACCTTCCAGTCGACGTGGCGGACGTCGTCTCCGGGCGCATACTGACGATGCTGCACGAACTCGACCGACTGCCCGAAATACGGACTGCGGTGAGCACCTGAGAGAAAACCTTCGACGATGTGGCGGGCCAGAAGTTCGAGACGCTGGACCCGCTTGACCGCTTCAGGAGGCAAAAATCTTTTGGAAGCGGGCATCGCGCGTCAGTTCGTCCTCAGCAGTGGGAGTTTCCTTGATCAACCGATCGACCACGTCATCGGTCGAGATGCCATCGCTTTCCGCCGCGAAGGTAACGACCATCCGATGCCGTAGCACTGGATGGCACAACGCTTGAATATCCTCCACAGTCACATGCGAGCGACCATGAAGCAGAGCACGCGTCTTGCCTCCCAGTACTAAGAATTGTACTGCGCGCGGGCCAGCCCCCCAACCAATTTGATCATTTACAAACTCGGGAACGCCTGCACTGCCAACTCGCGTTTGCCGCACCAATGCCAAAGCGTAGCGAATGATGTGGTCGGCGATCGGCACGCTGCGCACCAAGTCTTGCAGCTCCAAAATGTCGGCCCCGCTCAGCACCGGCGCGACCTGGCTCTGCTGGCGAGATGTCGTGCGTCGTGCCACCTCCAGCTCTTCGTCAAAGCTGGGATAGTCTACCAAGACCTTAAACATGAAACGGTCCTGCTGCGCTTCGGGGAGCGGATAGGTCCCTTCCTGTTCGATTGGGTTCTGCGTGGCTAGCACAAAGAAGGGGTCGCTCAATGGGTGTCGCACGCGGCCCACGGTGACTTGTCGCTCCTGCATCGCCTCCAATAGGGCGGCCTGAGTTTTGGGTGGAGTGCGGTTGATCTCGTCCGCCAAAATCACATTGGCAAACAACGGCCCCTCCATGAAGCGCCGCTGCAACCCACCGCCGGGCTGCTCCTCAATCACTTCCGTTCCCGTGATGTCCGCAGGCATGAGGTCGGGAGTGAACTGAATGCGGCTGAAGGAGAGGCTCATGGTTTGAGCCAGCGTGCTGATGAGCAGCGTCTTGGCCAACCCCGGCACACCTTCTAGCAGGCAGTGCCCGCGGCTGAAGACGCTGATTAAGAGTTGGTCGATGACGTCCTGCTGACCGACAATGACTTTACTGAGCTCAACGAGGATACTCTCGCGCGCTGCCTGAAGCTTTTCGATCGCATCAGCCGAAGGGGCTGGGCTTCCATTACTGTCCGTCATGCAGTTTTCCCTGAGCTTCCTGTAGAAATGACCAGCCTAATAGTCTGGTACAGTTGCGTCGGGAAAGCTAGCCCCCACAGCACTCATGCAGTAGGCCAAATTTATTGTCTAACCACTGAGTAAAGCTGCTTGAGTAAGTCAGTCCGTGAATTGCGCAGCTCGCCATAGCGCTGCATCCACTGCTGCATCTCAGTGTTCGACGGCGGGCGTTTGACCACCTGTGTAAAGACGCGGTAGAGCCACTCACTATTGTTGTTGCCGGCCGCGTCAAAATACTCTTGAGCAGCCATCAGGTCGAGCGGCACAGTCTCGATCCGACTCGCGATGCCCGGTGTGGTTCGGAGTGCGGCCAGCTCGATAAAGGTGGGGTCGCGATTGAGATACTTGCGGTACATTGACGTCAACTGGGCATCGATACTTCCGTAGTCGGCATAGCCCGCGCTAGTCACGTTGCCCGTTCCCGCGCCAGCCAGTGCCGCCACTGTCAGTTGAACCTGATTGCCGGCCCCATTGGTCAACACACGCTGGGGCTGGATGGTATCTGCAATGGTGCGTCCGCCAGATGTAATGGTGGCCCGAGCTTGATAGGTATCCTGCGCATTGATGTACGCTCCATCGTAGGCGATCTCGAACGGAAAGCTGCTGCCGCTGCCAGGGCGAAACTGGGTTGTCCCTCGGTTAACGGTATAGTATGGCCGCGTCAAATTTTCGATCTGCACGTTGACTATGGCATCCGCGGGGAGTGGATAACTACCGGTGTAGTTGACCGTGCCGACCAGTCGCGTGCTGGGGCTGTCGAGATGCACGGGTACGGAGGCGAGCTGCCCGCTGCGATGGTCTTGGATGATCAACGTTACTCGGCCATTGGCGTCGGCGCGGCGATTGATCTCTTCGGCTAAATCATATACTCGGCCCGCTACCATGCCGACTTGAAAACCACCTACATTGACGATCAGATCGCCAACTTCGATGCGCGATTTGGAGGCGGCAGAATTGCTGCTCACCGCGGTGA
>CAKQNH010000797.1 GCA_934255105.1 uncultured Pirellulaceae bacterium | reverse complement strand
GGCGGAACTCCTAGCATCCACATGGTGCGAACGGTGCTTAAACAAACTTGCCATCCGCTGCCGTTGGTCGAGAAGTAACGTTGACATTCTGTACAATGGCCTAAATTCAAGCTGGTCAAGTATCGATCTTTTCCGATTTCTGTAGAGCTCCTCCTCTTCGGCCAATGTCAGCCTGAAATCAGCAGAGTCCTCTCGACTATCCGGAAGCGTCGTGGTCAAATCTACAACCTCGCCGTCGGTCCCTATGCTTGAAACAGTGTCGGCACGACGTTTATGCTGGCGAGCAATGTCGATCACTTTGTTCGTTAGAGCTTTTTGGAACATAGCCTTAAAGTAAGTTCCGCGGTCCGGTGAAAACGATCTTAGGCACTCAACGAGTTTTTCATCCACGTAATCTTCAATCTCTGGATACTGGCTCGTCGCTATTGCTCTCCGTACAACGCGTTCACATGCCTTTCGGATCGCCGCATACAGATCCGAGCACGACTCCTCGCAGCGATCAGACTCTGCTTCCTGATATTCCAGAACAAGCTCTGCCAAAGTCTTAGCCATAATAGTTCCCAACAAATCCGGAAAAAGAACTCTCCACCCGCAGGTGAAATAACCCTGCACCGCGGTTCCGATCGCTGCCGATGCCGAGGCGGCCGGCGTGGTGGAGCCAGGGAAGGTAACTGGCGGGGACATTTTCAAAGGTGATGCTGCCGAGCCAACCACGCAGATCTCGCTCGCGATAGCCGCTGCGTCCCACCGCACCGCGATGGCTGAGACTGGGCTGACGAAATGGAATGAGAGCCTGCTGGTAGGTAGCGATCTGGCGAGAGCGGGCGAAAAACTCGCTGAGGCTGGCGTCGACCAAAAAGTCGGGCTGATGGAACTCGCGAATGGCGCGGATGACAATCCGCACCGCGTTGCTGAATAGGTCGTGGAAACTGGGCGCGAGCAGGCGACCGCCTGCATAACAGCTCTTCAGCAACAGCGGGGACTGCAACTCCAGAGTGATTTTCGGCAAACTGCCGCCGTCGATGGCGAGTGAAAGTGAGCTAGGATCGAGAGACGAGTCGTGGAATTCGCTTCGCGAAGATTCGACGGCGCAATGAACTGGAGCCTGATAGCCGATCCCCTGCGATTGGCCGAAAGCGTCAATGGCCTCGATGACGATGGGAATCAGCTCGATCGATTCCCGGCCGACGGCAAATAATCGGGCTACTAGGCGAGAATCGGCAGGTGCTGAAATTTGCTGCTGCTGAACACCGCGAGTCGACTTGCCCCAAGGGCTGGGTGAGCTCAACAGCAGCCTAGGATCGACGGTCGGCTCACTGAGCGGATCGCAGCTTTGATCGGCGATTGCCTCGGGATCCAAATCAGGATTCGTGTGTAGCAAGGCCGTGGCAATGGACAACCCGCGAACGCCTTGCGTGTCGCCACGTTGAATCAAGTCACCGTCGATGATGTTCAGGTCGGGCTCGAAGACGCGACCGTACGCACAGCGGGCGTTCTTAAGACAACCAACGCAATAATGCCGAGTGTTCGATTCTCGCTTCTGGGCTGCTAGAGTGGAGGTTCGCTGCTGCCAGTTCGCCAGACCTGCGGGCGATCGCGCTAGTTCGCGGCCACCGTGCAAACTGCAGAAGTGATCTCGCAGAGGTTGTAGTACCAAGCCGCGGAGCGCCGGCGCAATCCATGGCAAAAGCAAGCCAGCATTCAATGTGCGCAAAGCGAGGAACACTTCGCGAAGAGGCAACGCGCCCGCTTGGCCTAATCCGTGAGGCACGGGTGCTTGGCGATGAAGCGAACGTCGTTCGATCGATACTACGGGAACATGCAACACGGGAACTCCCAAGCAAAATCTGGCTGTGTAGCGTGGTCGGCAACCGTCGTCTCGCTGACGACTCGGCAATGACCTACACTTCGGTTGCTCGGCAAAGATAACCACAGCCGAAGACCGAGTTATAGCCGCTACGCCATCCTCTGTGCTTCACACCAGCGATCGGATGATAGCAAAACGAAATTGCAATAGACAGCAGGGGCATTCAATTTCTTAACGCCAATCGGCCAGCACGTGTGACGCGCTCCCAGCGCGACCACGGCAAATTCTTGCGACAGGCCTGAGTCTCAAGCGGGCATTTGTGCTTCCAGCCCGTAGGACAGACACCCGTGGCGACGCTCGGCAATGCGCTGCGACATCAACGGCGTGGATGCGTATTTGGCAACACCGCGGCGGAAAGGCTATGAATTTATACGATTGCAACGTTTCAATGGTAGCGGAAGTCGCCAAGACTTTCGGCCACGTGGCTGCCGCAACTCTTGGCGAGTTCCGCTATGAAAGGCTTCACTGCCTCGAAGCGTCAGACCACCTTCTCGCCATGGCAGACGCTCAAACAAATTGTCGAAGTCCACGTAGGACCTTCGAAAACATTTGCAGCCAATTTCGCAGA
>CAKQNH010000796.1 GCA_934255105.1 uncultured Pirellulaceae bacterium | reverse complement strand
ATCTACAGAACAGCAATGATCGGCGGAGCGATCAACGACAGAACAGCAATGATCGGCGGAGCGATCAACGACAGAACAGCAATGATCGGCGGAGCGATCAACGACTAAGGCACCAGTTCTTACTCGCTTTTTACTGCAAGCCAACCTGGAGATCTGCGGATGACGGTACGTAGTGGGCTAGAAGTGTTCCTGGATGCACACTCGCACCGCGTGGAGGGTCTGCGGCTGGGTTTGCTGTGCAACCAGGCGTCGGTCTCGGCCAATTTGGAATCGGCCGTCGATCTGTTCGCTCAACGTTTCGGTTCGCGACTGTCGGCCATCTTCACTCCGCAACATGGACTATGGGGTGAAGAGCAAGCCAACATGATCGAAACAGGGCATGCCACGCACGCTCAACTGGGTATTCCGGTCTACAGCCTCTACTCGGAGACGCGCCAGCCCACGCCAGAGATGCTCGAGCGCATCGACTGCTTGGTGATCGATCTGCAGGACGTGGGGACGCGGGTTTACACATTCATCTGGACCCTACTCGCCTGCATGGAGGCTTGTGCTCAGGCCGGCAAGCGGATCATCGTGCTGGATCGCCCCAATCCGCTGGGCGGCCGAGTGTGCGAGGGACCGCTGTTAGTCGACGGCCTTCAAAGTTTCGTCGGCAATTCTTGCATACCGCTGCGACATGGTCTGACGATCTGCGAATTGGCGCTGCTATTTCGCGACAGGCACACGCCATCGCTGGAACTGGAGTGCATTGCCATGCAGGGTTGGAACCGCAGCCAATACTTCTCAGCTACCGGCTTGCCCTGGGTGTGGCCCAGCCCCAACATGCAGCGTTTTGAAACGGCGGTGGTCTATCCGGGACAGGTACTGTTGGAAGGGACCAATCTCTCGGAGGGACGCGGTACCACGCTGCCATTTGAGGTCGCCGGCGCGCCTTACATCACCGATCCACACGGATTGTGTGCCGCACTGAATCGCTATCGATTTTCGGGCGTCGGGCTACGGCCGCTTCGCTTTCGTCCCGTGTTCGACAAGTGGCTGGGACAGAGCTGCGGTGGGTTACAAATTCACGTCGTCGATCCGGCTCTAATCCGCTCGGTCTCATTGACGTTGGCCCTGCTGCATGTGGTCCGAGAACAACAAGCTGCGGAGCAGTTTGAATGGCTTCCGCCACCGTATGAATACGAATACCACAAGTTGCCCATCGACATTCTGCTGGGAAACGCTGCCGTTCGCACGGCGCTGGAAGCGGGCACGTTTCAGTCTTCCGCAGCCATTGACCAGTATCTTCAGCCCGGTCTAGACGCTTGGCAGGCGGTCAGTCGCCGAGTTTGGTTGTACTCGTAGGTGCGTAACGAACGCAGCGCTGTTACGGCATGAGGTGGGCGCACTCGCTGCCCCACGCCGTAACAGCGCTGCGCTCGCTACGGCCTACAATTGGGAGCCGACTACAGACTGCGAGCCGACAGAAAGTTGCTCGAGCAGCAGTTCTAGCTCAGCGTCGATCGCAGCATTTTCCCGTTGGCGGCGTTCGGCGGAGCGCTCGGTGAGCTGCGCAAAGAAGTTGGCCGCAGCAGCCTCGTAGGCCGCTTCCACCACACTATCCTGAGCCTGCGAATCGCTCGACCTCAGACCTGGGTCAGCGGGTTGCTCCACCACATTTGGGATTGGGCTATCGGGTGCCAGGCCATTTGGCGATGGGTAATTCTGCACAGACCGGTTGCGATTGAGATAGTTAATAATCAAAAGAACATCGATAGGACTGATCACACCATCGTCGTTGACGTCCAGCATCGGCGGCGGCCCTTCACCTGAACCACCACCAACAGTCGTGATCGGCCCCGCGCCACGTCGGTTGAGTTCATTGATGACCAGCAACGCGTCGATGGGTGAGACGAAGCCGTCGCCATTGACGTCTTCATTGAGATTGTAGTTGTGGTACGGCGAGCGAGAGCTGTTTACCGTGATCAAAAACACACCGCTGACCTTGTCACCTTGATCTCCCACAGCCGTCACTGTCAGCGAGATCTCGGGTTCCAACGCCGCATTCACTTGGCGATTGTTGCGCAGTTTCAGTTGCTTGCCGACGAACTCAAAACGCTGGTCCGAGACGCTAAATTCGTAGGCGCCGTCTTTGGGGTCGACCACGCTGGCTCGCCCCACGGATGCCCCAGCGGTCAGCTCTTTGACTTGCCGCGGATCCAGCGCCAGTGAACTGGCAGCTACCGGCGGTCCTGGCCGCTGCAACACTTCGATGCGAACGGTGTCGAAAACCTCGTAGACGCCATCCGTGGCCGCGATGGCGAGCATGATCTCGGGTTCGGTGGCATAGTCGAGTTCCACGCCGTCAGCCAAGCGGAGCTGATTTCCGGAGACGGTGAAACGCGCATCGAACAAATAAAACGCATAGTCCCCCTGGGCGTCATGGTCCGGGTCGACCACATG
>CAKQNH010000795.1 GCA_934255105.1 uncultured Pirellulaceae bacterium | reverse complement strand
GGCTACACTGAGAATCCCATCTGGATCGACTACCTACCGCGCACTGCAGACGGCCAAATAGAGCTGACACAGACGTTGGCTGTCGATCTGGCTCTGCTGCACAGTCGCGATTACCAGACGCAGTTTGAACAAGTCTATGTGACGGCCCTGGCGCTGTCCGGCAATCGCTTTGAGTTCGATACTCAGTGGGCCGGTGGCGTGGGGACGTCTTATACTGCCAGTGGCGCGGACCTGGGGAACAAGCGGCTGTTGGAAGTTTCCGATCGACTGGGCTTTTCTCGCAACATGGCGGGTGGCGGCCAATTCGCGACCAATATCCTCAACAGCTTGTTCTGGGATTTTGGGACTAGCAGCGTCCAGGGTGGCTCGGCCGGCCTGGTGACCAATTTCACTCAGCCGCTGCTGCGCGGAGCATTTCGCCATGTGCGTCTGGAGAACTTGACGCAAGCCGAGCGTAATTTACTGTACGAGGTGCGTGATTTTGCACGGTTCCGCCGCACGTTCCACCTGGACGTCACCAGCGGCTACCTGAGCCTGTTGACCCAACTGCAAGCCATCCGCAACTCGCGAACCAACGTCGACAATCTGCAGCGCAATCTGCGCGAGTACGAAGTGCTGGTGGCTCTCAAGATGGCATCCCAGATTCAGGCCGACCAAGTATTCCAGCAGTATCAAAACGCTCGACTGTCTCTCTTGTCCGCAGAGCAGAATTACATTGCTTCTCTGGATCAATTCAAATTCGGCTTGGGCCTACCGCCGTGGGTGCCGTTCGAAATTGATGAGTCGCTGCTCGCGCCGTTTGAGTTGGTCGCCCCCGAGATCGAGCGTTTGCAAGCGGAGACAGATCGACTGTATTTGTCCCTGGTACAGTACTTGGCACCGGCATTTGCCCCGCGAGAAGTGTTGCTCGAGGGATTCGAAAAGTATCGTCAACTGCGCGACCAAGCCGAAGCGCTATTTCCGCAGCTAGAGGCGGACTTGAGCAAGTGGCTAGCGCGGCTGGAGTCTGTCGACGTGGACAGTTTGGAAACGGATGACCAGCTCGATCATCGACAGCAACTGGCATTGGCGGAACGCATCGAGGAGCGGTTGCTGGAGCAGCAACAGATCGTGGCTCGGCGCAAGGCCTTCGACCAACGTCTGCTGCAAAGATTGGAGGCCTACGACACACTTCCCGCTGATAACGACGGGCTGTCGCTGCTAAACGACGCGCAGCAAGAAGCTCTGACTCGTGAACAGGCCCTGGCGGAAAAGGGACGAGCCGTGCAGGAGCCAGTCGAACCGGAACTGCTGGCTACGGAAGCATTGCAGAGTGCAGTGGGGCGCAGTCTGCGCGAGGAGCTCGACGAGATCTACGTAGCTCAATCGCAGATTCGTATGTTTCTGATTGAAATTGAGCCGTTGGAGGTTCAGGAACAACGGGCAATCACGTACGCCCACAGAAATCGGCTGGATTTGATGAATAGCCAAGCGGCTGTAATGGATGCCTTCCGGAAAGTTGAAGTCGCCGCTGACGCATTGCAAAGCGACTTGAGCGTTACCGGCGGCGTAGCGCTTGGCAGCGACCCTAGCAAGAACAATGCCTTTCGATTTGATTCCTCGGCGAATACCTATCGTGTTGGCGTGCAGTTCGATGGGCCGCTGAATCGCCTAAATGAGCGCAATTTCTTTCGCGCTCAACAGATTGCTTATCAGCGCGTCAGTCGGTCGTACATTGCAGACAAAGACCAAGTGGCCAACGAAGTGCGATCGATCCTGCGACAGTTGAAGCTACGACGGCTGAATTTCCAAATTGCTCGCCAACAATTGGTCGCAGCCACGCGACAAGTCGACCAGGCACAGATCGATTTGCGAACCAACAGTAGCGCGGGTGCGAATCTCACCTTGTTCTTACTGCAAGCTCTGCAAGGCATGTTGGATGCGAAGAACAATCTCATCTCCAACTGGATCGACTATCGCGTACAAAAGATGCGGCTGTTCGTAGCCTTGGAGATGTTGTATCTGGACGAGCAGGGGCACTGGATCAATGCCCAAACCGGATTGGAAGAGTTGGCTCGCTTGACTGACATCGACCCTGAGTACTTCCCGCCTCGCTGGGTCGATCCGACGGGCATGCCGCCGGCGAGTGACGCTATTGAAGCGCCCGTCGACAACCTGATCGAAGAACCCCTAGCTGAGCCCGCAGCCGAACCTTCGACCAGTGGAGAGGCAGCGGCCGCCGAGACGCTTCCGGCACCGCAGGCGGAATCGATCCGGCCAGCCCCCGCGATAGACTTAATGCCATTGGAGTAGATAACAGCCAGCAGCTTGTTCCACCAATCGACAGTCTTGGCGACTTCCGCCACCATTGAAAACTTGCGATTCCCCAAAAGATACAATCAAAGAATCAAACCGCGAATGGACGCAAATAAACGCGAATAATCGGTCTGTCATTCGCGTCTATTTGCGTT
>CAKQNH010000794.1 GCA_934255105.1 uncultured Pirellulaceae bacterium | reverse complement strand
GCCTAGTGTAGCAAACTGCCAGCCGCCCGACACGGCCCACTTTCCAATTGCGAAAGATATTCGATCAAGCCATGGCAGGTGCCTGCAGATTTTGCCGAGGACCGAAAAATTCATAGCGCACGCGCTGTTCATCGACGCCCAATTCTTGCAGGCAGGCATGGATGTGTTGCATAAATGGAGGTGGGCCGCAGAAATAGAACTCGGCCTCTGCATGCGGCGTCCATTCACGCAGCAACTCGGTCGTCACGTATCCAGTCGCGTCGCATTTGCCGTTTTCCACATCGCCGGGAAGTGGCGCATCGAAGATCACTCGAATGTTCACGTTGCGTCCTATCGCGGCGAGCCGCTGCATCTCGTCTGTGAAGGCCCGCATCTTGCTATCGCGGGCAGCTTGCAAAAAGTAGATCGTGGCGTTGGGATTGTGATGAATGATCGACTTGGCCATCGACAGCAGTGGCGTTATTCCGATACCGCCCGCCAAAAGCACGATGGGCCTTTCTCCAGCGACCACTGGGTCGATTGTGAATTCACCGCATGGCGGCCCGACTTGTATGTGGCAGCCTTGGTCGATCGCATCGTGCAGATGGCTGGAGATCAGTCCATCGGGCGCAGTGGGCAGCGGCCTCCCTTCGCGTTTGACACTGATGCGAAAATGCGATTCGCCGACGCGATCGGACAGACTGTAATTGCGAGGCGAAGTGGGCGTGTGCGGAAGATCGAAATGCACAGTGATATATTGCCCCGGTTGGAACGGGGGCAACGGGCCCTCATCCTGCGGTTTCAGATAAAATGATGTCACTACATCGCACTCGGGAACTTTGCGGTCGACGACAAAGGTGCGCGTCCCCGTCCAGCCGCCGAGCTCGGACTGTTGCTGGTCGTAGATCGCCTGCTCGCGGCCAATGAAGATGTCGGCTAAGAACCCATAGGCTTCGGCGACCGCCTCGATGATCTCCTCTGTCGCCGCGTCCCCCATGACATCCTTGATCGCGTCTAGCAGGTTTTTCCCCACAATCGGATAGTGTTCGGGCTGGATGCCCAGCGAGCAGTGTTTTTGGGCGATCAATTCAACGGCTGGCATCAAAACGGCCGGGTTGTCGATATGTGTAAAATAGGCGCAGATGGCACCGGCAAGCGCACTTTGCTGCCCGCCCGTGTGCTGGTGGGATTGATTGAAGAACACCTTCACCTCGGGATTTGCCTCAAACATCCGCTCATAAAAGCGCCGGGTGATGACCTCTGCATGGGCCGCTACCACAGGGGTAATTTCCTTGACAATGCGAATGGTCTTTTCGCTCAACATGGTTCCTGGATCCTATTGTTTAGGGCGATGACCGCCCGGAAATCTTTGAAGTCCATAACATTGCATAAAGGTATAGTGTTAAATCTATACGTCAAGGTGTACTTTGGTGGGGGGTGGAAGAATTACTGTCGCAGCAATCCATCCAGCGCGTCGAGAGTGCGACCAAGTGCACCGGCACCGCCCGCGATGATGGCTTGCGCGCGGCGGCCGCGCTGCTGGCCGGGTTCAGGATGAAGCAGTTGATCAAGCAACCAATCGTCCAGTTCTTCCAAGCCTGACAACCGGACAGCACCGTCACCGGCCAGAAGCAGTTCGACGATATCGCGAAAGTTTGAGGTGTTGGGTCCGAAGGCAACGTTTGCCCCATAAGCGGCCGGCTCGAGCATATTCTGGCCACCGCGAGCGCCAAAGCTACCTCCGACTACAGCAATCTCGGCCAAGCCCCACCACCACTTGAGTTCGCCTACGCTGTCGACCAGCAACACGTCCCAAGCGTCTGCGGACAGGGGGCCGCCGGCCGTGCTGCGCCTACGCATGCGCACGCCTGTACGTTCGATGCTCTCCGCCACTTGTGGAAAGCGATCGGGATGCCGAGGAACGACGATTAGCTTGAGCAGCGGAAACTGTGTCTTCAACTGTTGCCACGCTTGCACCGCAGGCAGCTCCTCACCCGCTTGAGTGCTCCCTATAACCCATACGCGGTGTTCGGGGAGGATACCGGCCCAGGAGCGCAACTGGACCACCTCAGTGGCTTGGCGATCAAAGGAGACGTTGTCGAACTTGATGGACCCCGTGACGATCGTCGTCGACGAGGCACCACACTGGCGAAAGCGTTCTGCGTTGGATTCGCTTTGTGCGGCTATCAAGTTCAATTTGGCAAACATAGGGCGAGTCAGCCAAGCAAATTGGCGATACCGACGGAAACTACGCTCGCTCAGCCGGCCATTGACCACCGCCACTGGTACTCGTCGATGGCGACACGCATCGATGGTATTCGGCCACAATTCCAGCTCACCCAGCACCAGCATGTCTGGCCGCAGGCTGTCGAGCGTGCGCGCGACCGCCCAAGTGAAATCGAGCGGGAAATAAAAGAGCAGCGCGTCATCGCCAAATGCGCTGTGGGCCAACTGCATGCCACTGTCGGTCGTGCAGG
>CAKQNH010000793.1 GCA_934255105.1 uncultured Pirellulaceae bacterium | reverse complement strand
TGGCCGAGACCATCAACGGCCTCTACAAGGCTGAGCTCATTCACCGTCGAGCGCCATGGAAGACCAAGGAAGCTGTGGAGTTCGCGACGCTTGAATGGGTGTCCTGGTTCAACCACCATCGCCTGCTCGAACCCATCGGCTACATCCCGCCGGCAGAGGCTGAGGCAAACTACTACCGGCAACTCGCCAATCAAGCCACTGCCGTGGTGGCCTGACTTAAACCAAACAGCCTCCGCGAATCCCGGGGCGATTCACTTTGCCTCTCGCTCCTCCATGGAGGCCCATCGGAGCACGTAGTAAAGGTCTTCTGCAGAAGGCCCCACTTCCGTGGTCCAAAATGCAATAGGTCTTATGCCAAGTCGAGGCCAAATCTCTTCACAAAGCGTCGCCAGCCTTGCGGAAGATGCCTTGGAGCGACCTGGCAGACAGTGGTAGATGCGTAGTTCGTCAATCACTTCAACCCCGTCGGAGCTTGAAGTCACTCCCAGAATGCGAAGTAACGCGCCTCAACACTTACGCGCGAGATTGCGTCGGGAAAACGCTTGCGGTTGTCAAACGAGCCGTGCAGAGAGTTCATCGACTCTTTGAGTTCCGAGTCGTATCCCTTGATCACGATCACCTCATCGACCTGCATATTAGAGAAGTAGTACCAACGATGATTCGTGCTGTGCAGCGCCACGCCCGACTCGAAGATGTTTGTCGCGACGTTGGGCGGTCCAATGACGGTGTCCACCTCATGTATCTCAGCAGAAGCGACGGTTTGGCTATCACAGAGCATCAGCGGAAAATCCTGAGGCCCAGGGGACAGGGACCGCCACGTCTGAATGATGGCCATCCTTCTGTAGGGACGAGGCAGCATGTGTGACACCATGCCGACCAAGGTCTCTGCGGATACCTTGGTGTAGTCCTTGTGAAGGACAGTGGAGACTTTCGCACCAGCCTTGTTGCCCGGGTCTGAGCTTGCGGCTCGACGGATAAGAAGGCCTTCGTCCCTGGGAATCACCCAGTCAGCGCCACTCATGGCCTTGATCATGGGCAACATTTCATAGAGATAGGTTTTGCGAAGATCCTCCGGGTCACGCAAATGCGCCCACTGAGTAGCGTGCTTCACAAGAGCGAAGCCCTCCCGATCGATGGAGAGCTCTTTTGAAACGGGGCGGGCGTCATGAACCCGGCAGGTGACTGGAGAGGGAAAGATGTTCCGACGCGAGACGTCGAAGTGATCAAATCGGCCGCGGCCGGTGAATGGGCCGGGGTAGCCCAGATCACCCTCGACAGCGTCCAAATCTTGCGTGCTTAGGTCGAAGCTCAATATTTTCTCCATCTGGATATCTCCAGCAAAGGCTGATGCATCGTGTACACCCGTGCCCAGGCAAGGGCTCGGTGCCAAGAATTGTGGCTCGTTCTTGGAGCAGTCTCCCTCTGCCCAGCATCAAATTTGCTCACACCTCGTGAACATTTGATCCTTGCCTCAGTTGAATCATTCGCAACAATACGCGCATTCTTAAACGCGGAGACTTATATGCAAGAACAAGGTGCGGCTGTTGTCCAGGCGCTTCTCCACGCCGGCGTCAAACGCTGCTACACGGTCCCCTGCGACCTCGTCTGGCTTTTAAAGGCGATTGAGGCTGAGCCACGCTTGGAACTGATTTCAGTTCGTCATGAGTCCAGCGCAGCGTTCATGGCAGAAGCCGACGCCAAGCTCACCGGTGTACCTGGCGTGGTAATCACCGGCAGGTCGGTCGGGGCGACAAACGCCAGCAATGGCGTGGAAACGGCGCGGGAAGGCTCGGTGCCCATGTTGATCCTCATGAACGATGTAGAGACCGCATCCATCAATCGGGAGGCATTTCAAAAGACCGATCTCCTCGCGATGTATCGCCCAATTACGAAGCGCAGCTTCGCAGTGGGCCTGGAGGACAGCCTGTCCGAGGTGATTGCCAACGCATTGAAAGTCTCGGTCAGCGGGCGCCCAGGTCCTGTGATGGTCACCATACCTTCGGATCTGGGCGGCCAAGTCGATTCTTGGACCCCACATGCGGTGACAGGATTGCGCAACGAGCAGGAACTGCCTGCAGCAGCCATTGCTCAGGCATCGGAACTTCTTGCGCAAGCATCCCGCCCCATCATCATTGCCGGCGGCGGCGCGAGGACTGCCCGCAAAGAGTTGATCGCCTTGGCTGAAAAGTACCAGGCTGGCGTATATGTCACCTTCCGCAGGCAAGACATTTTCCCGAACGATCACCCACTCTACTTGGGGCACTTGGCCATGGCCACGCCACCAGACACCCTGACTTCGGTGCGAGAGGCTGATGTGGCATTGGTGGTCGGCTCAAAGCTGAGTCAGATGACGACGCAACGCTACACCGTTCCCCTGCCTGCAACACGCGTCGTCCAAATCGATGTAGATGCCGCTCGAATTGGCGCGTACATCCCTGCCACGGTGAGCATTCATGCCGATG
>CAKQNH010000792.1 GCA_934255105.1 uncultured Pirellulaceae bacterium | reverse complement strand
GCTCTACATTCTACCCCAATATTTAAGCTGGACGGAGCACTAGCTTGCGTTCCAGAAATGATGCGGGGCAGGCAAGCTGGAAGCTTATCTAAGTTGTGACAAGCTAGAAGCTTATCTAAGTTGTGACAAGCTAGAAGCTTATCTAAGTTGTGACAAGCTAGAAGCTTATCTAAGTTGTGGCAAGCTAGAAGCTTATCCCAAGTTGGCAACGCACTGGGGATTTTGGCGCGGGGCGTTTTGCACTACTATATTGGGCACGCTTCGCCAGGCAACCGTAGGCAGTGAAAAACACTGAGCCTGTGCTATTATGACCATTTCTCCACCTCTCGTGCTACTGGGCGGCTCATGATTTTAGATGCAACCACTACGACTGACATCCATGGCTGGCAGGCGCTGGCCGACCAAGTGCTGGCAGGACAGCCGATCTCTGCCGCTCAGGCCGAAGAGGTGCTTGTCTGCGACGACCAGCAACTGCTGGAATTGATCGCTGCCGCTTACCGCTTGCGGCATCACTATTTTGGCAAGACCGTCCAGCTTTACTTCTTGGTCAATGCCAAGAGCGGCCTGTGCCCTGAGGATTGCGGGTACTGTTCGCAATCGAAGCTGTCGACGGCTCCGATCGACAAGTACCGTATGCTGTCGACCGATCAACTACTCGACGGCGCACGCGTGGCCGCCGAGCGCGATGCGAAGATGTACTGCATCGTGATCAGCGGGCGTGCGCCCAGCGAACGCGAGATGAAGGCCATCGAAGTGGTTGTGCCACGCGTG
Source organism: uncultured Pirellulaceae bacterium (assembly GCA_934255105.1). GTDB lineage: Bacteria > Planctomycetota > Planctomycetia > Pirellulales > Pirellulaceae > Aureliella. The sequence continues at coordinate 1,696 of CAKQNH010000792.1, read as the reverse complement.
AAGCAGGAATACAGCCTCAAGATCTGTGCTTGTCTCGGCCTGTTGACGCCGGAGAATGCGGCCAGGTTGAAAGCCTGCGGTGTCGATCGCGTGAATCACAATTTGAACACCAGCGAAGAACACTACAGCGAAATTTGCTCGACGCACACCTATGCAGACCGCGTTGACACGCTTAACAACGTCCGCTCGGCGGGTCTCGAACTATGCAGCGGCGGTATCATCGGCATGGGGCAGTCGCATCGCGATCTGGTTGCCATGGCGATGGAACTGCGTGAACTGAAAGTCGAGTCGATTCCGCTCAACTTCCTGCATGCCATCGAAGGGACTCCGCTGGAGAAGCAAGTCGAGTTGACTCCGCAGGACTGCCTGCGCTCGCTGTGCATGATGCGATTTGTTAATCCCAGCAGCGAACTGCGCATTGCAGGTGGACGGGAAAAACACCTCCGCTCGTTGCAACCACTGAGCTTGTATGTGGCCAATAGCATTTTTGTCGGTGACTATTTGACTACTCAGGGGCAGCCGCCCGAAGCCGATTATCAAATGATCGCCGACCTGGGCTTTGAAATTACGAAAACTAGATAATGTCTGGTTTATTGTGGGGCGGTGCGGTAGCTGCGCTCAACCGCATCGTCCGGGTCGGTGCTGGTACCGTGATCGCGCCACAGCCAGCGCATCATCTCGGGCAGGATGGCTCCGCCGTGGCGTGGGCTGTGCTGACCGATGCCCCAAGTGTAGTTGATGTCGTAGCCTTTTTCGGTCAGGGCTTCGACTAGCCGAACATTCTGCTTATACCAATCCCACTTTTCGTCGTATGTGCCATTCCGCTGGCCACGATTGTCGTTGCGTCCATCTTGAAAGAAGACGCGAATATCTTTTTTATCGCTCTCGCGGACGAGCTCGGTGTAGGCATGACCGCCGCGAATGTTGGTGAAGCTGCCGACGAAGCTGAGCACCTTGTGAAACTGGTCAGGCCGATGCCAAGCCACAGTAAATGCGGCGATGGCACCCGAACTGGCCCCGCCGATGCCGCGCTGCTTGGGATCTTTGGACACGTTGTACTCGGCTTCTAAGGCTGGTAGCAATTCGTCGATGATGACCCGCGCGTAGCGATCGTCGAGCGAATTGTATTCGGTCGGTCGATTGGTACCTTTGTCCCCCCAGTTGCTAGGACCAGGTTCGGACTGCTCGGGAGTTCTCCCAGGATTGATGAATACGCCCAGCATGACGGGAATTTCACGGCGAAAAATCAAGTTGTCCATGACATGCTGCGCCCGGATCGCACCATCGGCTTGCATGAAGGCTTGACCATCGTTGAAGATCATCAGGCTGGTCGCCACCTCGGGATCATACTGGGCGGGGACATATACCCAGTAGGAATGCTGCGTGCCGGGATAGGCCTGCGACGCGATAACGTGCGGGCCGGAGATCTTGCCGCGTGGCACCCCCTCTTGCTCCAACGAGTCGGGCCCCAGTTTATAGTGCGCATCCATATTCTTTTTGGCCGCAGATGGATTCTGCGCGAAAACGGTTTGCACGGCTGAGAACAACACTATGCAACTGAGCAAGCAGTGCCACATCATCATTTGACTCCTCGTAGTGATTAAGCATCGTGAGAAAAATTACTGTCGTAGCGAATGTCGCCAGACTTCGGACTTCACTGGGCTTCTCCAAGGTCTGGCGACTTCGGCTACCCAAT
>CAKQNH010000791.1 GCA_934255105.1 uncultured Pirellulaceae bacterium | reverse complement strand
AGTTGATTTCAGTGGCTACCCAGGTGCTCACCAGGGCCAGCCCAGACACGGGGGCCGCAGTGCTATCGACCAAGTATGCTAGTTTTTCACGACTGATTTTCAAACGGTCGGTCAACGGACGCATGGTCGATCCTAACAGCAACGTATTGGCATAGTCGTCGATGAAGATGATCAACCCCAGAAACCAAGTCAGTAGCTGCCCGCCGCGACGCGAGCGGGCCAGCGGCATCGTCCAAGCCACGATGCCCTGCATGCCACCAGCGCGATGAATTAAAGCCACTTGCATCCCCAGCAGACTGGTAAATGCGAACACCCGTAGATGGCTCTCATCGATCAGCGACTTCCACAAGTGCTCTTCGCACAGCGAGTAGGCAAACCGAGTCAGCCAGTTGGCCGATTCACCTTGCTCGGAGAGCGCGGCCTCAGCGGGCAGTGAATGCATCAGCCCCACGGCCAGCATGATCCCGAGCATTAAAGACAGCACGACGCGCTGTGTCACGATAGCTAAGAAAATGGTCAACAGCGGAGGCAGCACGCACAGCCAGCCCAGTGGAAACGTATCGGCCAACGCCATGGTTCCTTAGTTTGTTTCTGTTAGCTGCTTGGCCCGCGTAGCGTAGGCTTCCAGCTTGCAATCCGGCGTGGCGTAAGCTTCCAGCTTGCAATCCGGCGTGGCGTAAGCTTCCAGCTTGCAATCCGGCGTGGCGTAAGCTTCCAGCTTACGCCACGAACCTCATCCCGGCGGCAAAACAACACGCGCCACCACACCGCCCCCCGGCCGGTTGGCGAGCGTAATCCGCCCGCGATGCAGTTCGACAATCCGCTGGGCTTTGCTGAGCCCCAATCCCAGTCCGCGTCCCGCCTCGCGACCACTATAATATGGATCGAAGCAATGTTCCAGCGCCGCCCGGCTCAAGCCACCTCCTTGGTCAGAAATTTCGATACAAACTCCCGATAGCTCACAACGCAGCGACTCAGGCCCCTGAGGCTCAAGACCCAGCGGCTCAAGACCCAGCGGCTCACAATCGGTAACACTCACCCGAATTGTGCCACCGTCGAACATGGCCTCCAGCCCGTTGCGGATCAACGCCCACAACGCTTCGCGCAGGGCGTCGGCATCGAGTTGTACTTTTCGTGTCGTTTGGACGTCCAGCTTCAGTTCAATATTCAGACTTCTGGCCCAGCCCTGCGCTGCATCGACGACCGATGCGACTACTGCATCAATGCCGGCGGTTTTGAACACGAGTTGCGGAGGCCGCGCCACCAACATCAGATCGCCCAGCATTTCACAGCCGCGCATGGCATTGGTCACGATAGCTTCCAAGAGAATTTTGCGCTGCGGATCAGATTCCTGTTCGGCCAACACACCGCCGCGAGTGGCAATGTTCGCCAGCGGATTGTTCAGCTCGTGGCTCAGGCCGTAGGCGAATTGATAGATCGCCTCTCGCTTGCGGTCCTGCAAGTCGTCAGCGAAACGATCTTCCAGCGTGCGCAGGCGCAGCACCACATGGCACGCGCTTTGAAGGTGGCCCCAAGCCGAACTGCGCGTATCGGCTGAGCTCGAAGATTCGTGCAGGACGAGCAGCTCGGGTAGGTTGGCCGCGATCGCCGGCCAGCCGTCGTCGTCCCCTTGATCGTCGCCATCGCTTAGATCTTCATTTTCCCGCAGTTTGTCGCAGCGGAACTCGCCAAGAGTTTCGGCAGTGGGACGCGGCCCACCGAAAGTCTTGGCGACTTCCGCTACATGTTGCGCGGCGACTGCACGTTGCTTCACCGCCTGGCCCCACCTAGCCAGAGCAGGATCGGTAGTGGCCAGCTCGCGCAAACCCTCTACCAGATCCCAAGGCACAGTAGCTTCACGAGCTTCACGCACAGCAGCTCCACGCACTGTAGCTTGGCACGCAGCGAGCCCGCTGATGCGCAGTACAAATGCGCTCAACGCCTGACACGTAGCCTCCGTAAACAGCGCAGCAGTTTCAGCGGCTTTGACAGTCAAGCTCTCGTCTCCTGCTGAGCTGATGCGCGAGCTATACTTCGATATCAAGCAAATCGCACACGCGCTCGATCAAGCGATCGATCGTGAACGGCTTTTGCATAAAATCATCTGCCCCAGCGGCGCGCAGCTCACCCACTTTATCTTGTTCGATCATCCCCGAGATGCAGATGATCTTCACTGAATCGAGGGCACTATCGCTGCGGACGCGTTGGCAGACTTCGCGCCCGTTGATATCGGGCAGCATCACGTCGAGCACCACGATGTCGGGGCGAAATTCCTTGACCTGCATCCCCGCATCGAAGCCGTTATTAGCCGTGCGGATCTCGAAGCGACCGTCGCGCGCAAACGCATCGGCCATCAGTTCGACCAAATCCTGTTCGTCATCGACGATCAGTAGTTTCTTCTTCCCATTCTCCAACGCATCGGTGGGAATCCCATTGTCCTTCATGAAGGAGAACAATTGGTCTCGCGGTATGCGCCGGAAGCGGCTGCCAGGGACACGGAA
>CAKQNH010000790.1 GCA_934255105.1 uncultured Pirellulaceae bacterium | reverse complement strand
GCCCGCGCCATCCATGAAGAAGATCGACGCATGTGCAGACAAATCGGTTTGCACGGTGCTGAGTTGATCAAGGACGGAGCCACAATCATCACACACTGCAACGCGGGCGGTTTGGCGACCGCCGAGTATGGCACCGCCTTGAGCGTCATGTTTACGTGTCAGGACCAGGGAAAGCAGTTGCACGTCTATGCGGACGAAACACGGCCGCTGTGGCAGGGTGCCCGTCTGACAGCTTGGGAGCTGGCCCAGCGCGGTATTCCCACGACGGTGATCTGTGATTCGATGGCCGCGCACGTCATGCAAACTCGCACTGTCGACGCGGTGATCGTCGGTGCCGACCGCATCACATCGCGCGGCGACGTAGCCAACAAGATCGGTACCTACGGCCTGGCCGTTGTCGCCCAGCATCACGGCGTACCATTTTATGTAGCAGCCCCCAGCAGCACGTTTGATATGCAATTGATCCATGGCGCGGACATTCCGATTGAACAACGCGACCCGGCCGAAGTCGTCGCACCCTACGGACACGCGATTGCCCCTCCCGACATCGGCGTCTACAACCCCGCTTTTGACGTTACGCCCGCCGAGCTAGTGCGCGCCTTGATTACTGAGCATGGCCTCATCTCCCCCGTCAACAGCGACACCATCGCCGAGCACTTCTCGCGCTAGCCGCACAATGTTAGTCGTCGCATTTGTTGGAGTGTAGCCTTTAGGCGATTCAAGAGGCGTGCCGCGGCTAAAGCGGTGCGGCTGGGCGGCTAAAGCCCGGACGCCAACATTGCGCGTGCGGCGTCCGTAGACCAGAACTTCACCACCTTAACAAATGACCTAATGGCTGCATCTGCAGTTCCTCTGCACTACTGGCACACAAGGCTTCGAACAGGTTTTCGGCGGTCCAACTTGCACGCGCAGGCATAGCCACCGCGCTGGCCCAGCGTCCGACTTGCAAGCTGCCAAAATCATCGTCGATACCTAAAGCTCGCGCTGCATCCAGGGTCACGCTGCGCAGCCACTCGCTAGGGTCTCGCTGCGGATGTCGCCTAGCCGCCTCGTGGACTTCATCCCACAGGCTCAGCGATGGATTGCTGGCGCGAGAATCGGTGCCGAGTATTACCGATATGCCCGCGTCGCGCAAGGCTTGCAGCGGATAAGGCGCATGATCGAAATGGCGATGGGTTCTCGGACAATAGACTACAGCGATGTTTGGCGCGGTAGCCACACGCTGGATCTGAGCTGAATTCAAATAGTTTCCATGGATCAGCAGCGAGTGTCGGAAGCGCGCGAGCAGCTCAATGCTCACCATGATCGAGGGGGGGACCGCCTCGCTGTCTAAGCCGAGTCGCGCGAAGGCTTCGCCGAAAGCTCCCTGTCTATGCTCCAACCACTGCAATTCATCGCGACTTTCTGCGACATGCATGGCTATAGGCGTCGTTGGAGGAAGGGTTTTAGTGGCGGCGACAATAGTTGGGAAATGGACGGAGTAGGGCGCATGAGGAGAAGTGCCACTGCCGATCGACAATTCCGCACTGGCTGCGGTTCTAGCGGATTGGCTCCACTGCCAACTGGCTGCGGCCCGCTCTGGCGACAGGCCGATCAGCTCGGTGAAAGGCAGCACACGTGGATAGCTGATGGGGGAGAAGTGGGCTCGCCGATCTTCTTCAGGCAAGCTGCTGGAAATCTGCGCAATGGTCGCTTTAGCGATACCTTCACCAACTCCCAATGTAGAACGCTGCACGAACTGCTGAGCGGTGGGGTAGTCCCGTGGCATCCATGGCGCGGTGACGATGTCTGCAAGTACGGTCGTGCCAGAATGAAACGCCTCCTGCAATCCTGAATGCAAGACGTGATTGAGTTTGGCAGGGGCGAGTTGCGAATCATCCGCTTCCCCTATGCCCTGCTGCGCAGCCCGATAGCGAACAACCCGGGAAATCCAAGCTGGGAAATTCTCACCAGCCGGAAAGGGCTGTTGGAGTTGACTAAATTCCAGATGGGTGTGCGCATTGATTAGCCCCGGTATGAGGAGCGTCTCCCCCAAGTCCACATCCGCCGCATGAGGCTGGCCACCGACGACCTCTGCCACGCGACCATGCCGGATCACCAACTGAGCAGGATGGAAAATGCGATCAGGCGTAACGAGGCAAAATTTGGCTTGGACCCGGATCGCTTCCACAACAAACCTTTATCAAGCATCTTCAACTTAAGGAATGAATTGAATGAATATCGTAGACCAATACCATGTATCGCTCCGCAACAACTTGCCTAATCCTCTGCTGTATGCCAAGCCACAGACACTTAATGTGGATTGGTATTTTGGAGCGCTCCGATTAGCGGGTAGTAGTTCATTAAACGAGCTTACTCCGGTTCCATCACAAAGATACTGAGCGCGATCAGTGAATTCCCACCGCGCTCGGCGGTGATCACCGCCCGATCGTCTTTTTGAACCTGATCGAGTTGCGCGGGGCGATCGTCGCGAGTGCCGATCACGTCGGGGCTAATAAGGAAAT
>CAKQNH010000789.1 GCA_934255105.1 uncultured Pirellulaceae bacterium | reverse complement strand
AGGTCGTGTTTCCGCGTGGCAAGGGGGTTTTCATCCGCAGAGCCGCGCACGATGCGGGGTATCGGCGTGAGCTGGTGACCGGCCAGTGGGGCCTGATCCCATGGTTCGCCAAAGCGGCGAAGCTTCCGTACAGCACCAACAACGCTCGCAGCGAGGAGTTGGCCGCGAAGGCGACATTCAAGCAGCCGTGGGCCCGTGGTCAGCGCTGCATCATTCCGGCCAGGTCGTTCGATGAGCCCTGCTGGGAGACTGGGAAGAACGTCTGGTGGCGCTTCAGGAGAGCCGACGGTCAGCTATGGGGTCTGGCTGGACTATGGAACACCTGGATCGACAAGTCCTCCGGCGAAGTTCACGAGAGCTACACCATGCTCACCGTCAACGCCGATCATCACCCACTGATGCGGCGGATGCACAAACCCGATCCGCGCTTGCCACCTGATCTGCAGGACAAACGAAGCGTGATTCCACTGGCGCCGAAGGTGTGGGATTCGTGGCTGGTGGGAACGATAGAGGAGGCAACCAACCTGTTTGCGGTACCTGATGCCGAATGTTTTGCATCAGAGCTTCATTGACGACGTGTAAAGTCAAATGCAATTTTGCCTCGCAGTCTTCTGCGTCCGCCTCCTGCTTTTTGAGCGCCGGTTCAATCCCAAAAACCGAGTCGAACTGGCCGCCAGTGGCGAGAGACGTTGGTGTTGCTGGACGCGTGTTTGTTGCGCATAACGTCATCAGTTTGATGATATAAATCGCCTATTAATGAACAAACATAAAGCCAATCACACTCTTTTGATCGCCCGTCTTGGATGAGGAGCTATCGGTGACTCAGCCCCAACGCGTCGAGAGCCTGAGCCACGGCCAGCGCGAGCGGCTGGCATACGTCGATTTCCGGCTCTTCTTTTTCGGGGAGATCGGCCGCCCCGATCTGATCGAGCGTTTCGGCGTGGCTCCGGCGGGGGGCGACACGCGACTTGGCGCTGTATCGGGAGATTTCGCCGCAGAACATCACGTTCGACGGCAGCCACAAGATTTACCGCATCGGGCCCACGTTCTCCCCGCTGTTCGAGCACGCCCCGCAGCGCGTGTTGTCAGCGCTGGCGTTGGGCTTCGGCGATGGCGTGAACGGCGCAACGCAGCCGCTGCTGCTGTGCGAGTCGCCGACCGCCCTGAGCAGACCGAAGATGGATGTGCTGGCGCCGGTCTGCCGCGCCATCCGCGCCAAGCGGCCGGTGGCGATTCGCTACCACTCGATGAGCAGCGGCGAGTCCGAACGGGTCATAGTGCCCTTCGCCCTGGTGGATACCGGCCTGCGCTGGCACGTCCCCGCCTTTGATCGCAAGAGCGGCGAGTTCCGCGACTTCGTCGTCACGCGCATCGAAGCGCCGATCCTGCTCGATGAGGAGCCGCAGGCGAATGAGCGTCCGGACAACGACATCCAGTGGACGCGCATCGTCGAGCTGGACTTCGTGCCGCACCCGCGCCTTGAGCGTCCCGAAATCATCAGGATGGACTACGGGATGCAGGACGGCGCGATTCGGATACGCGTGCGCGCGGCGGTCGCGGGCTACATGCTGCTGCGCTGGAGCGTGGACTGTTCACCCGATCACCGCCTCAAGGAAGAACAGTACCGCCTGTGGCTCAGCGATCCGCTGGCGCTGTACGGCGTCGAGAACGCCAAGCTGGCTCCTGGCTACCAAGCGCCGAGCAGCCCCAAGAAACGATAGGAAAGAACGAACGCGATGGCCAAGACACTTGAAGCCCACGACAACCTGATCCGCGAGATTTTCGAGGGCAGCCACCAATTCGAGATTCCGGACTACCAGCGCCCCTATGCGTGGACACCGGCACTGCTGATTGGTCGGCAGAAGCGCCTCGTGAATATGTTGAGCGCCCATTGGAATCTTGCCGTTGGAGCTGACGACGGAGTCACTGATTCAGCAGCAACGGCTGCGGTGGGAGGCTTGGCATCATGAGCAACAACAAAGAACTGGAACGCGCCGAGCTGCACAAAACCATTTGGCGCATCGCCAATGACCTGCGCGGCAGCGTCGATGGCTGGGACTTCAAAACCTACGTGCTCGGGATGCTGTTCTACCGCTTCATCTCGGAGAATTTGACCAGCTACCTCAACGACCAAGAGTGCCGTGCGGGCAGTGCCGACTTCGACTACGCCAAGTTGAGCGATGCCGATGCCGAGTTCGGCCGCACCGAAACGGTGAAGGAAAAGGGCTTTTACATCCTGCCTTCGGAGCTGTTTGCCAACGTGCGGGCCCGCGCCCGGCATGACGCCAACCTCAACGAGACCCTGAGCAACATCTTTGCCGACATCGAAGGCTCAGCTACAGGCAGCGATTCCGAGGATGACATCAAGGGGCTGTTCGACGATCTCGATGTCAACAGCAGCAAACTGGGCCCCACCGTGGCCAAGCGCAACGAAAAGGGGTCGTTTGCGGGAAGGGGCGGAATCCTACGCTAAGGCTTTGGCCAGCGATATTCTCCGGTGAGATTGATGT
>CAKQNH010000788.1 GCA_934255105.1 uncultured Pirellulaceae bacterium | reverse complement strand
TGCGCCGAGGTAGTCGATTAGCGACTCTAACTGTTCCGGCGAGAGTGGCATGGACGCGACAAGTTCGGCTCGTCCAGCGGCTTGCAACTGCTTTAAGCGTGCCTTTCGGTCTTCTTTGCTAAGCTTCGTCATAGCGCTGGGTTCGATGGATTAAGGGGCGCGGTTGAAGTATTCCGGAGTCGACCTTCTTGCAAATCGGACGAGGCGCGATCTCCCGTTCACAACTTAGTTCTGTCGGAATTTTAATCCCACCAGTTGAACGCAAGCTCGCCGATAGTCTGTGGCTTCCAGTATTTGATCTGCTCACGTTCTGCGCGATTCAATTGTTCGATGTCCGATATGTCAATTCTCCGCAACAATTCTTTCGTAGACGCAATTGTAACATTTGGGTACGAGTCAGTGATACGTTTCGCAATCGAATTTGCGTCGCGAAACCGCAGTTCACAAATGCCCGGCTTTAGTGGTTCGGCAAATGCGATGATGGGATAGGTTGAGTGAGCGAGGATCGTGAACTGATCGTTGAATCGTTCCAATGCAGCAGTATGAAAATTTGGTGTCACGCCTCGTTCGGTTAGTGAGTGTATGGTGAAGCCGATCGGTGCTACACACGAACGGACTATATCTTTGAATTCGCCAAACGAGAATTCAGGGATTGTACGATGTTGGAAAAAGCTCGTGATACCCTTGCGTACGATCATTTGTGCTCCGATAGAACATTACGCGTCACCCAGAGTGCGCCGGGGACTTCCGAACGGCCACGCCTCTTGCCGCGCGTTATCTGGGGCACGCGATCTTTACTCGCGGTTGTGCATGTTTCCTGCACATCAACCAGTGTGTTCATGCTGAGCAGCCCCGTCCCGCGACCGCCAGTAATAGTTCGTATGTGTGCCTCCGACGAATAGCTGGCAATCATCGGCCATCGATAGTTTGGAAAACGCACCTTGGCGTCGCATTGCAATCAGAGTGTCGCGAAGCATGTTTCCGATGAAGTTGTCAAGTTCGTCACCATCTGCGTCAGCTTCAGTGACCACCTGGCTTCCGTCCTGTAAGGTGATCCGCAACGATAAGCTGTCGCAAGCGAACCGTTCAGCTCGTTCATGCCAATGCTACGTCTCCTCGCCAAACGCTTTTTCAGGTTCAAGACTACGGATGAATGTTTCGAAGGCATTCGCCACGAGCAGGTTTGGGCGTCTGGCCAATGTAACCACTCTCACTTGGCTGAGTCAAGCAGTTTTGCGGACGGCACTCGATAAGACTAGAGGGAGGCGGCTATGGTGATCAGGCGGTTTGAATCGAGTGCATCGAATTCGGTCTATGGATCGTTTCAAGCGAAGGAAAGACGGCAAGGTGCAAGCTATGGTGGTTCTCATGACATCGTTCCCCAGGCAGGCCAAATTGCGACCTCGAACAAATGCCGAGCGCTGGTGAAATCCCATTCTCGGTCGCCATGCAAAACGGATAACTGGAAAGGTCGGGGGATGGTTGTCCTGGGGTTGCGTTTGGCTCGCTGGAGCTCGCCAGCGCTCCACCCCAGGCTAGAAAAATCCGCGGTTTCACCGCTCTCCGTGCGCAAGCAATATTGCGTGAGCAGTACTGCTGCCGGGCCCTTTCCCACGGCCGCAACGGTTCAGCGTGTTGCTGAGCTCTCTGCCCCCATTTCTTCTGCGATACCCGCCTCTCTTTCTTCTGCAGTGGATGGTATTTCCCATAATTGGCAAAATTCGTTGGGGCGGTAGGGAAAGAGTGGCGAGGGGCGATCTACTTGACGTTTCAACCAACGAGGTGATATCATGATATCACGAAAGCGAGGTGAATTGTGGCTCAATTTTTAGTCCGAAATCTAGAAGACGATATCCATCAAAAACTGCGCGACATGGCTCAGAGCAATGGCCAGAGCCTTGAGGAATTTGTCCGAGAGATGCTGCGCAAAGCAGCCCTGGAGCGCGCGGCAACGCCAAGTAACCTGGGCTCGAAGATCGCCAAACGCTTCGCGAAGATCGGTTTTCAAGAACCGATCGAGGAGTTGCGTGGTCGCCCTATAGCTCCACCGAGTTTTGAATAATGCTTGTCCTCGACACCAATGTGATTTCGGAACTGATGAAGGTCGATCCCGATCCTCAAATCATCGACTGGCTCGACGCACAGGCAACCGGTTCTGTGTGGACGACGAGTATCAGCGTGTTTGAGATAAGCTTCGGACTCAATTCCCTCCCCGATGGCAAACGGAAGCGAGCTCTGCACGAGGCGTTCGAAGCCATGCTCGCTGAAGAGTTCGAGCGCCATGTTTTGGACTTTGACCAAGCAGCCGCCGCGCGTGCCGGTGAGATCTCAGCAAGGCTGCACGGTCTTGGTCGTCCGGTTGAAGTACGTGATGTGCAGATTGCTGGAATCGTATCAGTTCGGCATGCGATCCTGGCAACTCGCAATCGCAAGCACTTCCAAGATACGGGAATCTCAATTGTAAATCCCTGCGGCGATGGGAAGTAAGTTTGTTACTCGGGGGACCGCTGGGGCTACGAC
>CAKQNH010000787.1 GCA_934255105.1 uncultured Pirellulaceae bacterium | reverse complement strand
GGCCAGCACCGCTTGACGTCCACAGGATGGTTGAGAATTAGCAATCATGGTGTCACTCCTGATGTCTGGCGGTGGCTATTTGTATTTCATCATAATTTCGTCCACATCGATGCCCTCCAGTTCTCCCCAACCCTTGTCGGCAATAGCGCCTCCCAACTCGGTAACTCGCCGCCAATCGCGGTTGCTGGCGCGGTCACCAGTTAGCCCACGCTGCAGTTGGCTACATATTACTTCGCACGCTTGTTGAGTCAGCGGATCGGACTGTTTGCTGCCATACAAACTGGTTACAAGTATGACCACAGCATCTTGCAAACGCTGAGACAAATCGGTCATCGAACACTGGCGATCGGCCAACTTAAGTTGATGCGTTCGCATGGCTGCGGAAATTTCTAGCCCTTGATCGCTGAGAAAATCGCAGGCCGTCTCAGCGTAGCGTCTGAGCACGGTAGGCATGGCGGACAAGTCTTGCTTGCTGCGGCCCAACATGCGCATGCCAGCCCACCACTTGGCATAAGCGGCCAGCGGCTTGCGTAGCATCCAGGCATGTACTGGATTGGCAGGGTTGGGCGTCTTGATACCCGCATCGAACAAGATTCGTCCCAGCGGTTCGAAGTACTCCTTACCGTGGGCTTTGACCAATGATTTAAAGAAGGCCATGCTCAGCATCTCCCCCTCACCTTCGTAGATACATGGCGCTAGAAATTCGTGAACATTGTCCCCGAACAGATGCCCATGCAAAAACGAACGACCTCCGTGCGTCTTCATAAACAGTTCGATAGCCGCAGTCTTTTGCACTTCACTTCCGAAGACCTTGGCGATAATACACTCCATCTCACCGCGAAAGCCCAGATCGAGCAGATTGGCGCACCAATCCGCCAACGCGTCGCAGGCTACGATATAGCCAGCCATCTCACCGATACGACGTCGAACCAACTCCCGGCGATCGATGGCTTCACCATACGTCTCGCGATAGGCGGCCCAAGGCAACATGTTAGCGAGCATCATGCGCATGGTACCCGCCGCATTGGCGCACAGTGAAACGCGTCCCAGGTTCAACCCGTGATAGGCGACCGTCAATCCATCACCGGAGGCGGGGACCAGCAAATTGTTGGCTGGCACTTCAAAGTCCTTGAAGAGAATGCCTTGGTTGTATGCATGTTTGAGTGCATACAGTCCATATTTCTTCAGTTGAAATGACTCACTCTCTTGCTGCGGAAGGTCGACCACCAGCACGGCCGGTTTGTTGTCGACTAAGCATACGAGTCCGACCGTTCGCCCGGTGGTGACATTGGTAATAAACAGCTTCTCTCCGTTGACTACATAGTGCTCACCGCGCAACACCGCGGTGGTACGCAGGGCTGTTAGATCGCTGCCAGCTCCCGGTTCTGTGAGCGCAAACCCGCTCAACCGCTTGCCGTTGGCCAAGCTCGGCAGAAAGCGATCCTTCTGCTCGGCATTGCCAAAGGTGCGGACCGGGTCAACGGCACCAATGCATCCATGCACCGAAGCTAGTCCAGCTACCGTTGGATCGGCGGCGGCCATGCGAGTCAACAAACGGGTGAAATCGCGAAACGAACTCCCCAAGCCACCGTGTTCGCGCGGAATCAGCAACCCCCAGTAACCGGTGTGCGCCAACTCCTGCAGCGTGTCTTCGCTGATTTTATTGGCATCATCCAGTAGAGTTCCCTCGCGCTTGCGACGCTTGACCAGAGCGACCGCATTGTGCATGGCCGCTTCGATCGATTTGTCCATTGCCACAGGGGCAAAGCCAAAGTGCTCGATCGGCACTCGCCGCTCCCAAACCGCGCGATGGATGGGACTGGCGGCCGTTTGATACTGAGCCGCGAACATCTCCTCGACTTGGTCGTCGGCCATATCGATTTTGCCAGTTCGCGCAGCTTCGTCCGCACTCTTACCGCCCAATCGCAGTGCGGTCTCGGCAAACGATTCTTTCGCGGCAGTTGGCGATACTTTGGCCCTAGCCGGTGTCGTCGATGTTGGCTGACTCGCCAACTTATCGGAGCTAGCGTTAGACTTCGGGGGTGTATCGAGGCTCATGATTGCTCTCCTCATTCAGAGAATTCGAACTGCCGATTTGATAAAACGACTGCTGACGTCCTGCCATAGTCTGCAGGCCATGGGCCGGGACAAACCGCTGGCCATACTTCTGTTCTAGCGCAGTCATATTGCGCCATACCACGGCAGCGCCTATGGTATCGATCAAGCGCAGCGGACCACCGTGCATGGGTGCAAAGCCGGTTCCCAAGACCATTCCTAGATCGACCATCCAGGGCTCCGTGACCACCAATTCATCCAAGCAGTGGACGGCTTCGTTGAGCATCGGATAGACCAATCGCCGCGAGATGGCGGTGAGACCATCCTCTTCGAATTGGCCGCTGGAATCCGTGGTCGTGCTTTGGACTGTGAGCTTTGCATTCGGGCGTCGCCCCTTGCTCCAGTCGTAAAAACCGATTCCCGTTTTTTTACCCAGCCATTTTCGCTGAGCCATATCAGCTAAAAACGTTACCGGGACTTCCGCGT
>CAKQNH010000786.1 GCA_934255105.1 uncultured Pirellulaceae bacterium | reverse complement strand
ACCATAGCCAACGCCGTAGCTGGGGCGATATGCGTTGTAATTCCCATACGCGACACCATAGCTAGGACGATAGGAATTGTAGTTGCCGTAGCCTCCATAACCCAAGCGATTGTAGCCCATCGATGGACCAACACTTAAGCTCAGGCCCGAGCGGTAGTCCAACCCGCCGTAGCCCAGTCCGCCATAGTTTCCGTAGCCACCATAATTCCCGAAGCCACCGTAGTTCCCATAGCCACCATAGTTGCCGAAGCTGATACCGAATTGCGCACGCGCATCGCTCTGGGGAATAGCCGCCACGGCGACCGCTAACGCGACTGCACAAAGTAGACGTTTCATAATCAGACTCTCCTTGAGGCACCTGCAATGGAGTCGCGAAGCAGAAAAAGCTGTCTTCGCTTAGCTACTGCCGGCAGGCGGAGGAAGTAGCTTTGTTTTCAACGTAGCACTAAGCTTAAGGTGCAAACGGCGTACCAACGCGGTAGCCCAAGCCGATCCCCAGCCTATCGGCCCCGACCATCCAACCCCAAGTAGGAGCCCATTCATGAACAGCAGCACATCTGGCCTTCCCTCTGCGCAAGCTCACCAGCCAGATGGGCCGCGTGGGGAAGCGGAGCAGGAGGAGGAGCTACCGCCGGCCGCAAGTGTGTTGGGGGTCGAGGAGGTACCGGTGCAGGCGGCCGGCGAGGCGGATGTGGATGTATTGGTGGTCGGCGCGCATCCGGACGATGTGGAGATCGCGTGCGGGGGGACCTTGGCGAGATTGGCCGCGCAGGGCTACCGGGTGGGTATCATCGATTTAACCAATGGGGAGCCAACTCCGGGCTGTGCTGATCCGCAGATTCGGGAGGCCGAGGCGGCGCGGGCCGCGCAGACCCTGGGGGTCGCCTTCCGGAAAATACTGCCGTTGACCAACCGCCGTCTGTTCGACAGCTTTGAAACTCGCGTGGCTTTGGCTACTGAGCTACGGCGTTATCGCCCGCGGATTGTGATTGGCTTTGGTGGCAAAACCCCCATGGCCTCTCCCGACCACTACCAAGCCATGTTGATTACCGATGCGGCGGTGTTTTATTCGCGATTGTGCAAATGGGACGAGCATTTTCAGGGGCTGCCAGTCCACACGATCCGCAGCCAGCTCTACTTCCAGCTCGGCTTCGAACCATTGAGATCCCCTGAGTACAACAGTCAAATCACCGTGGACATCACTCCGCAGTTAGAAATTAAACTGGCGTCAATTCTGTGTTATGCTACGCAATTCCCAGCGGAGCGGCGCAGCATTATTGACCGCGTGCGCGGGTTGGCCGTTTCTGCCGGTGCGGCTGCTGGCTTTGGTGCGGGGGAGGTTTTCTCAACTACTCGACCGCTCGGCTGCAGCGATCTGGTGCGCACGGTGCTTCCGTTCGATTGATGCTTACCAATTCATGAGCTGATATGCAGTTAATGCCAATTATTCGTCCACATGTGCATAGCTATCCGACGCTTGAGACGGCGATTTGGTTCCAGCAACTGCGATGGGTGGCGGTCGCGGGGCAGGTGCTGACGATGGCCGTCGTCGCCTGGGGGCTGAAGATCTCGGTGCCGATCTGGGAGTTGCTGCTGCTGATACTCGTGACGGCTGTGAGCAATGTGGCCTATGCGATTTGGCTGCGGGTGCTGAGCCGCCGGGGGCTCAAGCGCGAACAGCGTTTGCCTACCGACCAAGTGGTCTCGACGCTGATGTTGGTCGACATTGCGGTGCTCACAGGCATGCTCTATTTAACGGCTGGCATGGCCAATCCGTTCGCTCTGTTTTATTTCGTGAATGTGGCCGTGGCGGGAGCGATCATCGCGCCCGCTGGGGCGTGGAGCGTGTGGCTGGCCACCGTCGCGGGCGCAATGTTGTTGCTCACCGATAGTCAGCCCGTCGAGGCGTTGAGCAGTGCCAGCTTTCTATCGACTCCGCCCAACTCGACGGCCACCTGGACGGTCGCCAAGATCGGCTTCTTCGTCTCGTTCGCCACGTGTAGCGGCGTGATCACCTACTTCCTGACGATGCTAACTGGTGAGCTGAAGCAGCGCGAGCTCGCGTTGAAAGATGCTGAGGATGCGCGCATTCGCCATCGGCAGTTGGAGTCGCTGACTACGCTGGCCGCTGGTGCGGCTCATGAATTGGCGTCGCCGCTGAGCACGATCGCCGTGGTCGCCAAAGAGCTCAGTCGAGCGATCGAAAAGCAGAACGTCCCGGAAGCGGTGAGCAAAGACGTCGCGCTGATCCGATCGGAGCTCGATCGCTGCCGACAGATTTTGGACCGCATGACCAGCACGGCTGGTGAAGCGGCTGGAGAGAAATTGCAAACGGTTTCGATCGAGGCATTTTTGGCTGAGGCGCTGGTGGGACTACGCGAGCCAGCGCGAATCCAGGTTGAAGTTGCTCCACAGGTACGCAGCCAAGTCAATTTGCTGCCAGTCCAAGCGGCCGCGCAGGCCGTGCGCAATTTACTGCAAAACGCACTCGACGCCAGCCCAGCCGAGAGCACCGTGCATCTGTTAGCGGAGCCCAGCCAACAAGGTTGGAAGATTTGCGTTGTAGA
>CAKQNH010000785.1 GCA_934255105.1 uncultured Pirellulaceae bacterium | reverse complement strand
GCCAACAATCCGGCCGTCAAGATAATAAGTAGATGGTGGATGAGCGTTTCTGTCATAGGCTTCCGTAACTGATGTTTTAATGATTGCGAAAACACACCCACTTGGCCAAGCTTCCTAGCCAACAGGGCAGATCTAATTGGCGAGTAACTTAAACTGCTTCAACCGCCGCAATTGTCGAAGTGCCTTACGGCGAGCTTAAGATGCGAGTGTAGCGGCTAAAGCCTGGACTCCAACAGGGAAGCACACGCCATGCGGGCAATTCTAACGATAGCGTCCCGAGTTGCAGAGGCGGCAAACGGGGAGACGCCAAAACCGGTCGCTGCGCAGCTAGGCGTTGCGAAGGGAAAAAATGGTTACAATTGCAGATAGACGATTTCACCTTCCACTCGTAGGAGCCCAACCAATGTCGACAGCCTCAAGCACTCAATTGAAACTCCTGCCTGAAGTGGAAGCCTTTCTCAGCCGCGGAGTTTTGCCAGCTATCGTCGGTGGGCGAGCAGTGACAGCAGCCAGCGGTGCGACTCTGCCAACCATCGACCCAGGCTCAGGAAAAAAGCTGGCTGAGATCCAGGATCTCGACGCCAGTCAAGTCGATGCTGCAGTCGACGCAGCCCAAGCGGCGTTTCCTGCTTGGGCCAAACTGTCGGTCGCCGAGCGCAGCAAGATCCTGCTAGCACTGGCCGACCTAGTCGAAAAACAACTGCCGATCATCGCGCAGATCGAAGCCTTGGACGCTGGAAAAATTGAAGCTCAGGCCCGAGGCGATGTGCAGAACTTTGTCGATACTCTGCGATACTTTGTAAAACTCGCTGGTCAGGTTCAAGAGCGCACCAAGCTAGACGTCCAAGGGCACGAGGCATGGACTTACAAACAGCCATGGGGCGTGTGCGGCTTTATTTTCCCTTGGAATTTCCCAATGCTGCTATTGGGCTGGGGGATTTCGCCGGCGCTGGCTGCGGGCAATACAGTGGTCATCAAACCGGCTGAGGACACATCGCTGTCGGCCATCTATGTGGCAGAACTAGCCAAGCAGGCGGGCGTCCCGGATGGAGTGATCAACGTGGTCACCGGCCGCGGTGCTGTAGCGGGTGCGGCGCTGACCAATAATACCAAGATCAAACGCATGTCGTTTACGGGCTCGCCGGAGGTAGGACGCATGGTGGGAGAAGCTTGTGGACGCAATCTGATACCAGTTAAATTGGAATTGGGTGGCAAAGGGGCGGCGGTGGTGTTCAACGACGTCGATGTGGCAGCCACCGCCGAAGCCTTGGTGGGCGCGATCACGTTTCACAGTGGGCAAGTCTGCTGCGATGCTACGCGCTGGTTGGTGCAGCGCGACATCTACGATGAGTTCGTGGGCTACTGCGTCGAACGCCTCAAACAAATCCGCATCGGGCATCCGCTCGACCCCAACAGTCAAATGGGGCCGGTGGTCAGTGCTAAACAAAGCCAACGCGTACTAGGCTACTTAGACAAGGGCAAAGCCGAAGGGGCCACATGCGTGCTCGAAGGCGGGCCGGCCGAGGTCGACGGCTACGAGGGGAATTACGTCAAGCCAGCGCTACTGTCCGGATCGCTCGATAACGTAGCGGCCCGCGAGGAGATTTTTGGACCCGTGGCTTATCTGGCCAGCTTTGAGGACGAAGCCGAAGCGATCGAGATGGCCAATCGCACCGACTACGGGCTCGCCAATAGCGTATGGACCGAAGACGCCGATCGCGCGGCGAGGATGGCGGAGAGCATGGTGGCAGGCAATAGCTGGATCAACGCGCACAATGTCTTCGCGCATGGCGTGCCTTATGGCGGCGTCAACAAAAGTGGACTAGGGGGTGGCGTGCTATCGGTCGAAACGCTGCTGGACTACTACCGCAGCACGTCGATCGTTCGTCCGTTGAAGTAGTTCAACACCCCCAGCTTGCCCAACCAAACAACCGTTAAAGGCGGCATCAAAGTTGCACGCCTTCAGGTAGGGAAAAATGGACCACACAGCACTTTTGGAGAGGGGAGTTCCGTATGGTTACGATTACATCGAGTGAAGCAGTGTTGAATGAGGACGACCAGGCAGTCGTGCTCGAGTTGGTGCGGCGCAGCGTGGCGCTGGGATTGCTAGGTGATCCGCCGCTGGAGCCGTTGGTTGAATATCATTCGCCAAACTTGCGTCGACGGCGATCTTCGTTTGTTACACTGCGGCAAAATGGAGATATTGTTGGGCGTGCAGGGACAGTGGAGCCTACTACGGCGCTGGTCAGCGACGTGTGTAACAATGCCTACGCGGCAGCTTACCACTGTAAACCGGACTTGTCGCGCGATCCACTGTCGGTCGAGGTATGCATAGTTAATGGGCTGGAGCATTTGAAAGCTAAATCGTTCGGTGAAGTGTGCGAAAGCATTGCCATAGGTGAGCACGGCGCGCTGTTGCAACATACTAATGGGGCTGCTACTTTGACCCCCGATAACTGGGAGCATTTTCGCGACACCGCCGAGTTCACTCGTCAATTGTGCTCGCGAGCTGGCGTATGCCCAGAGTCATGGCAGGAGGACGCGCAGTTGCTGATCTATCGCGTGGAGAC